>JAZQWE010000328.1:0-5622 GCA_045632225.1 Eubacteriales bacterium
CGGTCCCCCTTCCCCTTCTGGGGAAGGCTTTAAGATGAAGATTTTCGCTCATAAAGAGCGAAAATCAACTATAAATAGCCTTCTCCTGTGGGAGAATGGTGACATAGCGACCGAAGGTCGCATTGGACGGATGAGGAGTCCCTTACTCCGCATAAACTATAATTTACCTATTAAAAAGCCTTGCAACGCGTGGTTGCAAGGCTTTTTAGTTACTTATTCAAAACAAGATTAAGGATTGCAAGGGTGTCGGAAACGGTAATATTGCCGTCGCCGTCAACATCTGCATTGGTCATGTTGATTTCAATATTGCTATCAACAGCGGCTTTGAGTGTGCGGAGCACATCGGCAAGTCCGAGTACACCGTCATTGTTTGCGTCGCCGGTGGTTACGGGCGAAAGCATGGGGATTTCGTCGCCGCCGTAGGTGTCGCCGCAATGGCAAGTGTAAAGTGCAGTCTTGCCCACGCTTTCATAGGTTGCGGGGATTTCTGCCTCGGTTAATACATGGGAGTGACCGGTCGCGGGTACAACTTCCTTGCCGTTTGTCACGGTGTCGCAGTTGCGGCAGGTGTAATATGCGGTGTAACCGTTTTCGGTACAAGTGGGATCAAGTGCGGGGAACATTGTAAGGCCTTCTCTATGTTCGGGGGTTACCGCTTTCCAAATAAAGGAGAAATCACTTTCAAGTCCCAAGTTTTCGTTTACGAGCTTTAACTTGTAGTTGTACGAGTTTCCGACAACAATATCGGTGTCGGTATATTCGCTGCCGCTACCAACAGCAAGGAATGTGTAGTCGCCGCCGTTTACGGAGCGGTAGATGTGAACATCACCTTCGTTGGGAGTTTCCCATGTAACCACTATGCGCAAGCAGTTGTAGGAAACGGAATTAAGATCGGGTGCGGGGAGGAAGCGAACTTTGTAGGAAAGAACATCCGACGGTAAGCTCTCATATCCGTCAACATACGCTACTGCATAGTAGTAATATGTGTTGCCATAAACGATGTCTGCATCCACTGTGCCAAGAGTTCCCGGAACAGTTTCAGAGAGTGTATCAAACTCTTCAAATGCCACGCCGTCGGTACTGCGATAAATCTTTACGCTGTCATATTCTTCGAGGTAGTCAACCATAACGAAAAGCGAGCCGTTATTTACGAATGTGCTCATTTCGGGTGTGGCAATTACATCGGTTACATCAACCGAAACAATGCGAGCCCCCATATACTCAAAGCCGCCGTTGGTTGCAAATGCAACATACTGATATGTTCCGTTTGCGCTTACCTTGTCGGTGATGTAAAGAACCTCGCCGTAATTAACATTTTCAATTTCCTTAACTACATTATAGCTTGTTCCGTCATCACAACGGTAAAGGCGTACAGAGTCATAGTTGTCCTGCGCATATACGGTTACGGTAACTGTGCCGTGGTCTGCGGTAGCAGATTCGGTAAAGGGAGAGGAGGTTTTTGTAATGGCGCTTACAATTTCGCTTGCGGGGCCAACCTCCTCTTCGCGGTAAGCGTATGCGCGGTAGTAGTAGGTGTTGCCCTCGGTTATATCATAGTCAATGTACTGTGAGCCAACGGTGGTTGTGAGATATTCAAATACTTCGCCATCGGTTGACTTGTAAACGATAAAGCCTTCGGCATTATCTTCATACATGTTGAGTGTTACGGAGAAGGTTTTGCCGAGTGCATATACTGTGGGAGAGGTGAGGTATTCACCGTCGGTTGCAAATGTAACGCGGGAGTAGTAACTTGCGGGAACGCCGTCGCCGTTTTTACCCGCAACGATTACGCCGTAGGAAACACCGTTCCATCTTGTGTAGTCGATGTAGTAGGGCTCGATATATGCATCGCGCGAACCTGCCTTTTTACCTGTTGAAGGATTGTACTTGTATGCATGGTAGCAAAGGAAGCCGTTACCGCTTGTATCGGTGAGGAAGGATGCATGTCCCGCACCGCGGATGTTATATGCATCAACTGCGCTGAAAATGGGGTTGCCGTATTCTACGGGAAGTTTTACCCAAGAGGAGGTTTTAAGGGGATCGCCGCCGTTCCAAGTGAGCTGACCAAGACCGTAATCGCTCCAGTATCCGCTACCTGAATAGGTGATGAAAACTTCACCGTTCTTGCCGTAAACGGGGGTTGCACCCTCAACTACGCGGGGGTGAGTGGTTGACGAACCTGCAAATTCCCAGTCTTGAGTAGGAGTGGTAACAATGCCAACTTCGCCGTCAATCTGCCAAGGAGATTTCATCTTGGCAATCATAATCTTTTGATAAAATTCGCCGTAAAGACCGCCGTATTCAGAGCCGCGACCCTCTTCGGAAATCCACATGGTGTAGGTGCCCTTGTAGGGGCCTTCGGGAATGGTCAAAAGTGTCTGTCCGCATGCCCATTCATCATGGATTGAGCCGTCATCATTGAGAAGGGGCTGTGAGTAGTTTTCTGTGCCGTAAACGGGGTGACCGTAGGGGCCCTTGGGGGAGTCGGTGGTGGATTTAAGTACAACATTGCGTACAACCGCGGAAGATGGGTCGCCGTTGCTCTTTAAAATAGTCTTGCGAAGACCGAGGAACATGTACCAACCTGCATACTCTTCACCGAACATATCCGCATCGATATAGTGGATTTCGGGTGACCAAGTGCCGTTGATGGTTGCGCCTTCGCCAAAGAGTTCATAAATTGCGGGGTCATAAACCACACCGTTAAGATAACCGGTATATTCGATATTGCTTGAAAGTGTGAGTGTGTTAAGGTCGTCAACATGCTCTGTTTCAAAAACTGCGATACGGGAGGTACCGGTTTGAGTCATGTAGTACTTGCCGTTATAGAAAAACAAATTAGGGTCAGCGGTGTTTTCGCGCACCATTGTACCGTTAAATACATCCGCACTTGCGGCAAAAGTAAGCGCGGCAAGTGTGAGCAAAACGGTGATTAAAGCAACTATTTTCTTCATTTTATTATATACACCTTTCTTTAGAATGCCGTGATTGTTTGAACGGTATCAAGCGGAGCGGGTTTGAGTGAGCCGTCACCGATGATTACTCTGCCGTTTTCAATGCGATAAGGTTCTATAAACACATATCTGCCGCCTGTGCGGTCGGGTGAAAGGTATGCATGATAGCAGATATAGCGTTTGCCTGCGGCATCAAGGAAGTATGATGCGTGGCCGCAACCGAAAACTTCATCGGACATTGAAAAGATTGGGTCTTTGTCTTTTGTCCATGCGTTTTCGTCTGCGGGGTTGTCGCCGCTTAGTACCATGTGACCGAGCGCGTAATATTTTGTCCAATATCCGCTACCCGAATAGATAACATAGATTTTGCCGTCATCGCCGTAGATGGCGGTACCGCCCTCAACAACTTTCGGGTGGATTTTGCCCTCTTTGTTCGGTCCGTAGCCGTGCATTTCCCATTCCTCGGTGGGGCGGCACATTACATGTGCCTCTCCCGCGGTGTAGGGGTTAATCATTTTCGCAATTCTTATGCGCTGATGAAAGTCGGGTGTCTGTCTGCCAACTTCGTCAACCCACATGCAGTAAACATCGTCTTTGTGGCGGAGGAGTGTCTGCCCACAGCGCCAACCGTCATTGAGGTGCTCGTCTGTGGGGGAAACAACTTTCTCGGGTACAAAGCGCTCACCCGTTACGGGGTTTGCGTATGCTCCGAAAGGAGAGGTTTTGTCCTCGCATTTGAGTACATACATGCGGTGGTTTACATTGAAACCGTCATCACATGCAACAAACATGTACCAACCGGAGTGCTCTTTGCCGAAATCCTTTTCGGAAAAATAGTGTATCTCGGGTGACCAAAGGTTCTTTGACCACATTTCGCCCTCGCGGGGAGCAAAGGCGATTACATTTTCGCTTTCCACCTCGTCATGGATTTTGGACGGGTCTTTTGAGCGAAATAGTCTTATTACCGTGCCCGCTGTGCAACAGAGGTAATAGTATCCGTCATGCACAAACATCCACGGGTCAGCCCCGCGACACACGGGGTTTTTAAATTCTACGGTTTTCATAATAACCTCCCAAATATGGTAAAAAAGGCGGACATGTGCCGACTTTTTTTACACATTAAAGGGGCGCGGACGGTGAGTCCGACGCGAGTGCACGCCCCTTAACACTTGAAAATCCTTGGATTTTCAAGTGACTCATTCTACTGTTACGCTCTTTGCAAGGTTTCTCGGCTGGTCGATTTCGCGGCCGAGTTCTTTTGCCATGTAGTATGCAAGTATCTGGAGTACGGTTGCAAGCGGGATCGCGCTGAAAAGTTTATCGCAATTTGGGATAAAGATAACCTTTTCCGCTTCCTTAGCCGCATCAGCCGCACCATCGCGGGCGATGAGCATTACCTTTGCGCCGCGTGCCTTAACCTCGCGGATGTTGCTGATCATTTTTTCGTAGAGTTCTTCGGTGGTTGCAAGCGCAATTACGGGCATTTCGGGAGTGATGAGCGAAATTGTACCGTGCTTGAGTTCGCCTGCGGCATAAGCCTCGGAGTGGATGTAGGAAATTTCCTTGAGTTTGAGCGAGCCTTCCATTGCGAGGTGGTAGTCGATACCGCGACCGATAAAGAAGAGGTTTTCATAATTGCAGAAGTACTTTGCCGCTTCATGAATTTCGTTTTCTTTTGCAATTGCTTCTTTGATAATCTCGGGCATATCTTCGTAAAGAATGCGAGTGTAGTTCTTCGCTTCTTCCTCGGTGATTTTGCCCTTGAGGAATGCCATCTTGATTGTGAGCAGATAGATGAGAGAAATCTGCACGGTGTATGCCTTGGTGGAGGCAACGGAGATTTCGGGACCTGCCCATGTGTAAATTACATTATCAGCCTCGCGTGCGATGGTGGAGCCGATTACATTTACAATGCCGAGTGTATATGCGCCCTTTTCTTTTGCAAGACGGAGCGCCGCAAGTGAGTCAGCGGTTTCGCCCGACTGCGAAATTATTACAACAAGGTCATCCTCGGTGAGAATGGGGTTGTTGTAGCGGAATTCGGATGCGATTTCTACCTTTACGGGAACTCTGCAAAGCTGTTCGATTGCGGTTTTACCCACAAGACCTGCATGCATTGCGGTGCCGCAGGCAACAAAGGTAACGCTCTTTGCATTTTTAAGGCGCTCGTCAGAAAGGTTTTCTTCCTCAAAGTTGGGCATGAAATCGCGGATACGGGGGCTGAGTGTCTTTTTAACAGCCTCGGGTTCTTCATTGATTTCCTTAATCATAAAGTGGTCATATCCGCCGCGAGAAGCCGCTTCAACCGACCATGTAGCGGTGAGGAGAGGGCGCTCAACAACATTTTTGTCCATGTCCATCATCTTTACGCTGTCGCGTGTAACAACCGCAAGTTCAAAGTCGCCGAGCTGGTAATATGTGTTGGTGTATTCAAGTACCGCGGTGATGTCGGAGGCAACAAAGTTTTCTCCGTCACCTACACCGATGATGAGGGGATTGTCTTTTCGGATTGCAAAAATGGTTTCGGGACAGTCACAGAACATTACACCGATAGCGTATGAGCCGATGATGTCGCGCATTGCGGCAATAAGCGCGTCCTCGTGATTTTTGCAGTTGTTGTAGTGGTACTCAATGAGTTTTGCCGCAACCTCGGTATCAGTTTCGGATT
>JAZQWE010000329.1:0-2684 GCA_045632225.1 Eubacteriales bacterium
TATAATTATATTATAATATTTCTTGACTTTTATGTTAATATGCAATACAATAAAATATATGCATACCTAAAACACAAATTCGGAGGACGCGATGTACAAGGCTTTTTTAAAACGGTTTATAGATGTGGTACTTTCATTCATGGGGCTTGCGGTGTTGTTGCCGTTTTACCTTATCCTGATAGTGGCGATAAAAATTGATGATCCGGGGCCGGCGTTTTTTACTCAAAAGCGAGTTGGTCTTGGTAAAAAACATTTTAATCTTTACAAGTTCAGAACCATGAAAGTTTCTACTCCTCACGATATGCCAACGCATTTGCTTGCCAATCCCGAGCAGTACATAACAAGAGTGGGAATTTTTTTGCGTAAGTTTTCTCTTGATGAACTTCCTCAAATTTGGAACATTTTCAAGGGAGATATGAGTATCATCGGTCCGCGCCCCGCACTTTGGAATCAAGAAGACCTTATTGCAGAGCGCGATAAGTATGGTGCAAATGATGTGAAGCCGGGACTTACCGGTTGGGCACAGATAAACGGCAGGGATGAACTTGAAATCCCCGTAAAGGCTAAATTCGACGGTGAGTATGTTGAAAAAATGGGATTTTGGTTTGATGTAAAGTGCTTCTTCGGCACGATTTTTTCTGTCCTCAGACACGACGGTGTTGTGGAAGGCGGAACAAGCAGGGTGAACTCGCCCGCTAACGAAACCAAGGAGGAAAATGAGAATGCCTCTGAAACTGATGTATATAACAAACAGTCGTGATATAGCTGTAATTGCTGAAAATGCAGGTGTTGACCGCGTCTTTATTGACATGGAGTACATTGGCAAAGAAGAACGCCAAGCCGGACTTGATTCGGTTAAATCGCACCATACCGTGGCAGATGTTGCAAATGTACGAAAGGCGATGAAGCGCTCCGAACTTTTGGTGAGAGTAAATCCCATACACCGCAAAAACGCAGATTGCGTAGGTTCTGAGTACGAGATTGAAAGCGTGATTGACGCGGGCGCGGATGTGATAATGCTCCCGATGTATAAAACGGTTGCCGAGGTCGAGGAGTTTGTACGCATTGTTAACGGTAGAGCAAAAACAATGTTGCTCAACGAAACGGCAGAAGCGTGCGAAATCATTGATACCGTTTTGAAAATCAATGAAGTTGACGAAATACATATAGGACTTAATGATTTGCATTTGGCCAAGAAAAAGAAATTCATGTTTGAATTGCTTACCGACGGAACCGTTGATACGCTTTGTGCAAAGATGAATAACTCGGGCAAAAAATACGGCTTTGGCGGAATTGCCCGTATAGGATACGGATTGCTCCCTTCGGAATATGTTATAGGCGAGCATTACAGACTTGGTTCTTCAGCCGCAATTTTGTCCCGCTCTTTCTGTAACGCCAATAGTGTTACCGATATCGATACAATCGAGCGTCTTTTTATGACCGAGGTTGAAAAAATAAGAGAAACGGAGCAAAGGATTTCTCGTTTCACTTCTGACGATTTTGATAAAAACCGTCGCATTGTGGAAGAACTTGTGTTAAAAATTGCTTCGAATATGTGAGGAACTTTAAATGGAAAATGGCAAACCGATAAAAATTTGCGCATTGACAACGATTTCAAAGACTATGGATTGGTTCATTGTTGATTCGATGAGAAACCTTTCTGCAAACGGGTATGATGTAACTTTGATATGCGGCATGGATGATGGCTTTGCCGAGCGTAACAGCGACTATGCTAAATGCATTGATATGCCGATGAGCCGCGGCGCAAGTCTTGGCGATCTTTTGAAAATGCCGATAAAACTGTATAAGATTTTTAAGCGCGAAAAATTTGATGTTGTATATTACACATCCCCAAATGTTTCGATGTACGCTTCGCTTGCGGGAATGCTTGCAGGTGTCAAGCACAGAGTGTACAGCCAATGCGGTTTAAGATATGTTTCATTTTCCGGGGCAAAGCGTTTTGTTTTTAAACTGATTGAAAAGATTACTTGCCTTTTCTCCACGGTTATCCGTGCGCAAAGTCCGCTCAATATGAAGTTTGCTGTGGATGAGGGACTTTGCAAAGTTGATAAAATTTCAGTAGTGGGCATTGGAGGCACGACCGGCGTTGATTTGAAGCAATGTGATTGCTTTGACAATGAAGAAGCTAAGCGTGAACTTCGCCAAAAGTACGGGATACCGAGTGATGCTTTTGTTTACGGCTATGTTGGGCGAGTTAATGCAGACAAAGGTATCAATGAACTCATCTGTGCGTTTAAAACCGTGACAAAGAAGTGCAGCAATGCATACCTTGTTTTGGTTGGAATGATTGATGATGTAAATCCCATCGAAGAAGAGAACATGAAGTACGCCGAAGAGTGCGATAATGTGATATTTACCGGCAATGTACCTGCAAATACCGTATATCGCCACATGGCAATGTTTGATGTCCTCACCCACCCTACATACAGAGAAGGCTTTGGCAAGGTGCTTCAAGAGGCGATGGGTGTCGGTATACCGATAATAACCACAAATGTTATCGGCCCTTGTGAGGTTGTTGAAAAAGATGTTTCGGGATTGCTTGTTGAAGTTAAAAACAGCGATGACCTTGCAGAAAAAATGCAACTTCTTTATACAGACAGAAAACTTGGTGCAACTCTTGCCGCAAACGGAAGAGCGCGTGCAGAGAAGTATTTTGACCGACC
>JAZQWE010000330.1:0-1198 GCA_045632225.1 Eubacteriales bacterium
AACTAACATGAATTTTAACGGCATTGATTTCGATACTTATTTTAAAAATTATCCGAGTGAAGAAGGATTTTTCGGTAAATACGGCGGCTCTTACATCTCTCCTGAGTTGCAAAATGCAATGAATGAGATTACCGAGGCGTATTTTACAATTTGTAAATCATCAAAATTTATTAGCGAACTCCGCCGCATCCGTCGCGAGTTTCAGGGCAGACCCACACCTATTTCCCATCTTGAGCGCCTTTCCTCCTCGCTTGGTAATGTTCAACTTTATGTAAAGCGTGAGGACTTGAACCATACCGGTGCACATAAACTTAACCATTGCATGGGTGAAGCGCTTCTTGCAAAATACATGGGCAAGAAAAAGGTTATCGCCGAAACGGGCGCAGGACAGCACGGTGTTGCTCTTGCGACAGCGGCGGCGTATTTCGGACTTCAGTGCGATATTTACATGGGATCTGTTGACATCAAAAAGCAGGCACCCAATGTGGCAAGAATGAAGATTCTCGGCGCAAATGTAATTGAGGTAACTCACGGTCTTGCAACGCTTAAAGAGGCGGTTGACGCGGCATTTGAGGCGTATGCAAAAGAGTATAAGGATGCAATTTACTGTATCGGCTCGGTACTTGGCCCGCATCCTTTCCCCATGATGGTGCGTGACTTCCAGAGTGTTGTCGGTATTGAGGCAAGAGAACAGTTTATTTCAATGACCGGCGAACTTCCCGATGCAATCGTTGCATGTGTAGGCGGCGGTTCAAACGCGGCAGGTTTCTTCTCGGGATTCCTTAATGATCCTGTTGATATTTACGGTATCGAGCCTCTTGGCCGCGGTGAAAAACTCGGGGACCATGCAGCAAGTCTTAAATACGGTACAGAGGGCATTATGCACGGATTTAACAGCATTATGCTCAAGGATGAAAACGGCGAGCCCGCTCCCGTATACTCAGTTGCAAGCGGCCTTGACTATCCTTCTTCAGGCCCTGAACATGCGTTCCTCCGCGACATTGGCAGAGTTAAGTATGATGTAATAAACGACGAACAGACCGTTGATGCATTCTTTGCACTCTCCCGCCTTGAGGGTATAATTCCCGCAATAGAAAGCTCTCACGCTGTAGCGTACGGAATGAAGCTTGCAAAGACCATGGAGCACGGATCCGTGCTTATCAACCTATCGGGAAGAGGAGATAAGGATATGGATTAC
>JAZQWE010000331.1:0-5247 GCA_045632225.1 Eubacteriales bacterium
CTCTTCTCAAAATACAACTATCTTCCCGGTTATGTTGGCGCTACCGAATTCGGTAACGAGTACAATGTAAACGGCGAGCCCTATATCGGCAATGAAACCCTCGGCTTTACCGCGGCAGGTATGCCCGATGTTGCAATCGAACTTGCAGACATCTTCGGTAGCGTTACCTCCGACCGTGAGCCCACACTCTGGCTCAAGTATTTCACCGCGCTTAACTCCATGGCGTACTTTGAAAATGATATCCCCGCAATGATGCGTCAGGCGCAGGGCATTCTTCCTAAGGATTCCCACCCCTACCGCGTAATTGACATTGCATTTGAACTTTACGAAAAGTATCCTAACGATTGGCGCCGTGCAGTTGTAAATGCTGAACAGCTTTGCCATCAGGCACACTTTGACCTTTCTGACACCGCAGTTGGTGAAACAGGTGTTAACTGCTCGTTCATTCTTCTCGGTCTTCTCTACGGTGAAGGTGATTTCTACGAAACTTGTAAGATTATCGGTCTTGCAGGTCACGGCGGCGACTCCACCAACCCCGTTGGTCTTACTGTTGCGGCAATTGCTTGCGGTTGGAAGGGCGTTGACGAAGAATCCAAGAAAGTTATCAACGAAAAGATCTGGCAGGATGGCAAGGGTATCTTGCTCAATGTTGCAGGTCACGAAAACAGCGCATACTGGATGTACTGGGTAGGTCTTCCTGAGCGCATTCTCATGTCCGATATTTTCGACATGTATGTTGAAAACTTTGAAAAGACACTCCTTGCAAACGGCGGTAAGATTGAAAACGGTAATTACTATATTCCAAGGAGCAATCTCTCCCTCACCGAAACTCTTTACTACAGCGACTTTGAGGATAACACCCTTGGCGGCCTTACCTCAAAGGGAACAACCGACATTACCACTCTTGCATACGCAGGCGAATACTCTGCTCGCATAATCGGTAACGCAAAGGAAGCAAGCGAACTTTACACCACTCTCAGCGGCCTTACCGTTGGCGCTGACTACCGCGTAACAGTATTTGCAAATGCATCCGCTGACACCGCTCTTACAATCTTTGCAAGAGAAGCAGGCAAGGCGGCAGTTGCAACCGCTACTGTATATGACCAGAGCAAGTTCATCAAGCGCGAAATGACCTTTACTGCAACCGCAACCACTATGGAAGTTGGATTCAGTCTCCCGAAGGGCACAAGCGAGTTTAAGAATGCGGTTATCGATGAAGTTGAAATTATCAAGGTTGATGAAATCACCACCGGTACTGCAAGCGTTGTTAATGTAAATTCCAATAACGAGTATAAGGGTGCAGTAGAAGTTGCGGTTAAGGCAAATGACAAGACCGAAACTTATCTCAAGGTTACATTTGCAAACACAACCGGTAATGTTCTCCGTGCAAGCATTACTCTTGACGGCTCTGTATACGGCACCGTTCCGTTCTCCAAGACCGGCAAGGCAAAGACCGATGTTTGCACAACTTATATTCCCGTTGTTTCTTCCAAGGGCAACACAAACTACAGTCTCACCATCAATACCGGTTCCGAAACCCTTTACATTTACAGCGTAGAGCTTGTAGATGTTATTGAAAGATGGTAAATATATGAAAAATCTTTTCAAGTTTATATTTTTAACTGTTATTATCTCGGCGATGCTGCTTTTTGCAGCATCCGCCGCGGATAATGTTGTCTTCCTCAAGGATGGCGGAACGGGTGACGGCACAAGTGCCGAAACCCCAGTTGGCACTCTTGCGAAAGCGTTTATAAAACTTAACCTTGAAAAAGATGCAACCATCGTAATCTGCGGGCCTTTTACACAGTCCGCAGATTTTGCGCATGGTGCACTTTATGGCGGTAGCATTACATTTACAAGCGTTTATGACGGTGTGGACTATCGCGAAAACGGCGCTGTATGGCAATTTAACTCCACTCGCTATGCTTGCTATGGCACAACCGTTTTTGAAAACATTGATTTTGTTTCCCTCGGCGGCTATTACCGCATTGTTGGCCAGCATAACGCTGTAACTTTGGGAAATGGGATAAGCATTTCGGGCGAGGGCCTTGCAGGCACAACGCTTGCCACATCGTTTGCAATCCTTGGCGGCTATGAAAAAGGCTTTGGCGGCGGATTGACCTTGGATAACGGCGATGTAAACATTACCGTGCTTTCGGGCACTTACCTTTACATTGTGCCGTTTTCGCACAATACAAGGGGTACTTATCTTGGAAATGCAAATGTGTATATCGGCGGCAGCGCCGATGTATACCGCCTCCTTGCCGGCGCAACATATAACTCCGTAGCGCTTGGAGATGTGCATATAACACTTGACGGTGAGGCAGATGTTCATCTGCTTTACGGTAGTGTTGGCCCCGTAAACTTAAATTCGTTTGAATTTGAGTGGCGCTCAGGCACATTCCAAACCTTTACTCCTCTTAACGGAGAGAGTTCGGCGTTTAATGTTGCAAATGCAAAGGTTCTCCGCATTACCGATACAAAGGCGGCTACCATGCATCACGCGGCACTTGCGGCAAAATTTGATACGGTTGTTACCGACAAGGATACCGCAGTTGCCCCTGATTTCATCTCCGAAGAAGAAAGCGCATTGATTTCGCTTCGCGGTAGCGATTTCACCGCGGTCAACTTCAGCCAGGCAAGCGAAAAGACACAGATTTCGCTTAAAGTTCCTGCAACGGATGCTACAAACGGATCTGTTTATCGTATAAACGGCGAGTTTTGGGACAAGGTTGATGCAGATCCTGTCGGCAATGGCCTCATGGCGTTTGATTTGACGCTTGACGGCACCTATGTCTGTGGCACTACCGACTTTTTTGCACACGGTGATGTTAACCGTGACCGCGTGCTCAGTATTTTGGACATCGGTGCAATGCTCCATGTTGCGCTTGGCGACAGAGCGGTGAAGTATGACACAGCGGCGGCAGACTTTGACCAAAATCATTCGATAAACCTCCTTGATGTCATTCGTTTTGCAAAAGCACTTGTTGCGGGTGAAGGTGAAAATACCGAACCTTTCAACCCCGATGATTACAATGTAATCACCGTTACAAGATATCTCGACAAAACCAAACTCGGTTTCCTTTCGCAGATAGTTGGCTTCCTTTCGGGCTATGAGTTTGCTCGCGATCCCGTGACAAAACTCCCCATGCTTGCAATGGCAGATAGCTATTTTGAAATGTGTAACGGCGCTTATGCAGACCCCAAGGACTTTAACCTCCACGGTGACAAGCACCTCTACAATGAGGAAACGGGAATCTGGGAAGTTTGGAATGACGATGACTTTTCCATCGACATTCTCGACCAGTACATTCTCCGTGATATGTACGCGCAGTACGGCACAGTTAACACAAAGGTGATTACCGATGACTGGATTAAGTACGATGTATACGATATGGGCGGCGGTAACCGCGACATTGGTGCATACGGACTTATGAAAAACTATCAGTACCTCTCTGTATTTTCGGGCAATACCGAAATGTGCAACAACTTTAATGTAAACGGCGAGCCCTATATCGGCAACGAAACTCTCGGTATGGTTAGCGCGGGCATGCCAAATCTTGCAGTAGAACTTGCGCACAAGTTCGGTTCCACCACATCCGACCGCGACCCGCTTGAGTGGCTCAAGATGTTTGCGGCAATGTACTCGCTTGCATATTTTGAAAATGATATTCCCACCATTATCCGCACCGCACAGCGCTCAACAATGCCTGAGGGCACATGGCCCTATGAGGTTGTTGACAAGTGTTTTGAACTTTATGAAAAGCACGATAACTGGCGCGATGCGATAATCGAGGCGGACAAGATTTTCCGCAGTCTTAGCTATGATAACTCAAGTTACATGGGTTGCTCGTCAATCAACTGTTCGTTCATCATCCTTGGCCTTCTTTACGGCGAGGGCGATTATTACGAAACCTGCAAGATCATCTCTCTTGCGGGTCATGGCGGCGACTCCACCACTCCCACAGCGCTTGGCGTAGTCGGCGTTGTTTGCGGCTGGACCCACCTTGATGCAACTTCCAAGGGAATTATCGAGGAAAAGGTTTGGCAAAACGGTAACGGCGTTATCGTAAACCGTCCCCTTGACCCTGATGGCTCCTACGGCACTTGGATGCACATGGCGGCACTTGAGGAAAGATTTAATATCAAAGAACTCATTTACCTCTATCAGGCAAACTTTGAAAACATTCTCTTTGAAAATGGCGGCTTTAAACTCGGCGGCAGTTATTATATCCCCAAGCAGACATTTGCCGAGATTGAAACTGTTTATACCGAGCACTTTGAAAACGGCGGCATAGCGGATTACATCGCTGAAAGTGGCACCGTTCAAAATCCTGCTGACCCGTTCATGGGTGCAAAAGCGATTGAAGTTGTTGCAAACGAAAACGGTAGCGGCTTAGCATATACCACAGTCAGCGGCCTTTCCGTTGGCGAAAAATACAGCCTCAGCGCGTTTATCCGCACAGCGGATGGCGCAACTGGCCACATGTTTGTAAGAGAGAATGACAAGGATTTCAGCGATTATGAAACCGTGCATGACTCCAATGTTTACATCCGTCGCTTTACCACGGGCGTGGGCGAGAACGATATGTGTTCGTATGTAAAGCGCACACTTGTGTTTGTTGCAACCGCTCCCACAATGGAAATCGGCTTTGTGGCAGAGGGCGGCGGCGTTGCGGCCGATGCAATCGTACTCACCAAGTTTGAGGAGAGCACGGTTGCCGATGTAACCGTTTACGGTGCTCAAAACGAAGATGGCGCCTATAACGGACTTATCCGTTTTGAGATTGAGGGCGGCGCTGATAAAGAGGCGTGGCTCAAGCTTACATACGCAAGCAATGCGACAGCGCTTGAGAAAAAGATTACACTTGTTAATCGCTCATGGCAGTCGAGAACACCCATCGTTCCCACAAACGGCGGCAAGGTTACAATATATATCCCCGTGCTTGTAAATAAGGATGCAAACAATCTTGTTACAATGTT
This sequence comes from Eubacteriales bacterium, assembly GCA_045632225.1. Taxonomy (GTDB): domain Bacteria; phylum Bacillota; class Clostridia; order Oscillospirales; family CAG-272; genus UMGS902. The sequence continues at coordinate 4,984 of JAZQWE010000331.1, forward strand.
CGTTGGCGATACCGATGTAACTGTTTATGAAGCAACCCTTGTAAATGCAAAATTCTAAAATAAAAAGTCGACTCGAAAGAGTCGACTTTTTTTATGCGGCGTGCGGAGCGTGTGCTGGTGTCGCCATCCCTACAAAATACTGCGGTAAATTATAGTTTAGCGAAGTAAAATCGGAACCACAAATCCGTAGGGGATGGCCCCTGGACATCCCGTTTTAACCACGGTACATGCGGGGCGTCGAAGGCGCCGCCCCCTACAGTGTTT
>JAZQWE010000332.1:0-2909 GCA_045632225.1 Eubacteriales bacterium
GGAGCACCTTTGCGATGTCGGAGGGGTTAAGACCTGCATCGGACAGCGCCTGCTTAACGGGCTGCATGGTTGCACTTACAAGGTCAGCTGTGATTTCGTTGAACTTTGCTCTTGTAAGAGTGCCGTCAAAGTGCTTGGGGCCGGTTGCATCTGCGGTGATAAAGGGGAGGTTGATGTTGGTGGATGCTACGCCGGAAAGTTCAATCTTAGCCTTTTCAGCCGCTTCCTTGAGGCGCTGCATTGCCATCTTGTCGCCGCGAAGGTCAATGCCGTTTTCAGCCTTAAAGGTGTCTGCAATCCAGTTCATAACTCTGTTGTCAAAGTCATCGCCGCCAAGACGGTTGTTACCTGCTGTTGCAAGAACTTCAAAAATACCGTCGGAAATTTCAAGTACGGATACATCGAAAGTACCGCCGCCAAGGTCGAAAATCATAACCTTCTGCTCTGCTTCCTTATCCATGCCGTATGCAAGTGCCGCCGCTGTAGGCTCGTTGTTAATTCTCTTTACTTCAAGACCTGCAATCTTACCTGCATCCTTGGTTGCCTGACGCTGTGCGTCGGTGAAGTATGCGGGAACGGTGATTACAGCCTCGGTAACGGTGGTGCCGAGGTATGCCTCTGCATCAGCCTTGAGCTTTTGCAAAATCATTGCAGAAATCTCTTGAGGAGTATACTGCTTGCCGTCAATTGCTACTTTGTATGCTGTACCCATTTCACGCTTGATACTCATAACGGTACCGTCGGGGTTGGTTACGCTCTGGCGCTTTGCAACCTGACCAACAAGTCTTTCGCCGTTCTTTGCGAATGCTACTACAGAAGGAGTAGTTCTCGCTCCTTCGGGATTGGGGATAACGATGGGTTCGCCACCCTCAAATACTGCTACACATGAATTGGTTGTACCAAGGTCAATTCCAATTACTTTTCCCATGATAAAATCTCCTTAATTTATAGATAAATTTTTAATAAATCAATGTTTAGTTTGCGGACTTAACCATCGCATAACGGATGACTTTTTCGCCACGCTTGTATCCCTTTTGGAACACTTCTACAATCTCACCCTCGCCGTAAGCATCATCGTCGATATGCATTACCGCGTTGTGAACATTGGGGTCAAAAACCTTTGCCTCGATTTCTTCAACACCGAGTTTTGCAAGGGTTTCGCTAAAGGATTTTGCCATCATATTGATGCCCTCTGCCACCTTTTCATCACTTGCAAAAGCCGCCGCGCGCTCGATATTGTCAAGCACGGGCAAAAATTCGTTTACAATGTCGGTGCATGCATCGGAGTAAACACCCTCGCGCTCTGCCTTTGAACGGCGGCGGAAGTTTTCATACTCTGCCGCAATGCGGAGGTACTGCTCCTTCTGCTCTGCGAGTGCGCTCTCTTTTTCCTCAAGCTGCTTTTTGAGGGCTTCTATCTCGTTTTCAAGTTTTTTATCGCCCTTTGACTTTTTTGCCGCCTTTTCTTCGGGCGCCTTTTCTGTTTCTTCAACAGTATCCTTGATTTCTTCTGCCATTATTCATTCCCTTTCTTCGGACTCTCAAGCATTTTGAGTTCTGTATTTATCACCTTGCCAACCGATTCTGCAAGTGCATCAACGGTTGCCATAACATTAGCATAGTCCATACGACACGGGCCGATAATTCCTATCGCGCCGACCACCTTGCCGTTCTTTTTTATCTTTTTTACTACGAGCGTAGAGTCGCTCATGCTGTCGGAAAGATTTTCTTTTCCTATAATAACACCAACTTCGTCACCGTCAAGGCCCGACACGGTATCAAGGATTGTATCCTTGCTCTCTATCGCGCCGAGAAGTCCGCGAAGTTTGCCGACATCCGAAAACTCGGGATAGGAAAGAAGTCGGTCAACGCCGTCAAACTTAACCTCGCCACCGCTCTGCTCCTCCATGCCGCTGTAAATCTCTTTCATTGCCGCAGAAAGGAGTCGCGCTTCGCTACCCATCTCTGCCTCCGCCTGCATCATTACGGGGAGGGTTATCTCTGTGAGGGTTTTGCCCGCGATGTATGTGTTAAGCGTGCTTGCAAGATGCGCCGCATCAGTCGGTAGTACATCAAAAGCCAAGCGAAGGTTGCGGGTTTTCGCATTGCCCGTGCCCGAAAGCATTACAAGCACAAGATTTCTTGAATCAAAGTACATCACCTCAAAGCGAATTATCTTTGACATATCGCTCCTCGGCTTAATCGCAATCGCGGTGTAGTTTGTCATGCTTCCCGCAAGGCGCGAAGCCTCAGCAAGAATTTTATCAAGTTCGTGCTGTTTGCCGCGAAGTTGCTGTGCCATAACCTCGGTTTCAGCCTTGGTCTTTTTGTATTCGCCCGCAAGGCAGTCAACATAAAAGCGGTAACCAAGCTCACTTGGCACTCTGCCTGCCGAAGTGTGAGGCTGTTCGAGGTAGCCGAGCGCTTCAAGCTCTGCCATCTCGTTTCTTATGGTTGCGGGTGAGCAGTTTGGCATCATATTTTGCGCAATGTATTTAGAGCCAACGGGTTCGCCGCCCTTTACATAGGCCTCAACAACCGCATGCAGAATCTGCATTTTTCGCTTGGAGAGATTGTATTCCATTTTGCTCGCCCCCTTAATCTTCGTTTTTTAGCACTCTTTTTATGCGAGTGCTAACCTACGATTAAAATTTACCACTTTACACCCCCGTTGTCAAGGGTTTTACTAAAAATTATTTGTGTTTTTTTAGTGAATGATTCGCAAATCACCCTAAAGTGTGCTAAAGAAGCTCGCTTGCCACTTATCAGATAAATTATAGTTTATGCGAAGTAAGGGACTCCTCATCCGTCACTTCGTGACACCTTCTCCCGCAGGAGAAGGCTATTTATAGTTGATTTTCGCTCTTTATGAGCGAAAATCTTCATCTAAAAGCCTTCCCCAGAAGGGG
>JAZQWE010000333.1:0-4929 GCA_045632225.1 Eubacteriales bacterium
GAAGAATATTTCCGCGACCTTGAAAGCGAGGTCGCAAAAGAGATTTCTGCCAAAGGCGGCGTTGTTATCGCATGCGGCGGCGGCACCGTGCTCCGTGAGGAAAACCGCATAGCTTTGCACCAAAACGGCAAAATCTTTTACATAAAGCGCGACCTTAAAAAACTTGCAAAAGGCGGCAGACCCCTCTCTCAGGGCGAAAACGCCATTCAAAAACTGTACGAGGTGCGCCACCCCATTTACGAGAGCTTTGCTGATGTGACAGTAGAACCTTGCCAAACTCTTGAAGAATGTGTCGAAAAAATTATCAAAGGAACAAATTTATGAAAATACTCGTTATAAATGGCCCCAACATCAACATGCTCGGCATTCGAGAACCCGATATTTACGGCAAAAACACATACGAAACCCTTGTAAAAATGATTGCGGATTACTGTGACAAACTCGGCGTAGAGGTTGAGTTTTTCCAATCCAATCACGAGGGCGATATTGTTGACGAAATTCAAGAGGCTTATGGCGTATTCGACGGCATTGTAATCAACCCAGCCGCATATACCCACACAAGCGTGGCAATTTTGGATGCGCTCAAATCCGTTGGCATTCCCACAGTTGAAGTGCACATCTCCGATATAAACAGCCGCGAGGAATTCAGAAAATTCTCATACATTTCCCTTGCGGCAAAGTTAACCATCGCGGGCAAAGGATTTGACGGATACCTTGAAGCAATAGATTACCTTTTACAGTAATTTTCTGGCAAAGCAGCATTTTGAGTAAGGCAGACACATGTTTTTTGTATCTGCCTTTTTATTTTGGCAATTCTGTTTTGTATCAAATCGGATAAAACTGTATCATCGTGCACATTGACTTTTTTTCGTGGCCATTGTATAGTTGATTTAGCTAAAATTGCACAAAACAAACTTTTTTTGGGAGGATCAAATGAAAAAGAACAACTTTTTAAGAAAAGCTATTCTTTTCACTCTTTTGGCGGTACTTGCAATCTCCGTTATGGCTTTTGCGGTATCTGCAAGCGAGTACACCGCTTACTATTATGTAGACGGTGCAAACGGTAGCGATAAGGCTGACGGTCTTTCGCCCCAAACAGCGGTTAAAACATTCTCTTCCGCATGCCGCAAGGCTGCAAAGGAAAGCGGAACTGTTGCAATCGTTATTACAAGCGAATACAGCCTTTCGGGCGGTATCAACGAACCTATCGCGCACGAAAATCTCTTTGTTATAACAACCAAGGATGATACCACAGACTACGGCAAGGACGGCGCAAAAATCACCCTTGGCAAGTCTAAGCAGTTTAACATTGCCGGCCCCACCAAGTTTGAAAATATCACCTTTGATTTTACAAGTTCCGTTGTTTTTGTTGCAAACTTCTATCCTATGTCATTTGGCGAAGGAATGGTTTTCAACAAACTCACCGATGAAGGCAACGGCGTATATGTATACGGCGGTTGGCGTAAACCCAATGAGGAAAACACCGACCTCACACTTGATGCACACCTCACCTTTGATAGCGGTGACTACTATCTCGTAGTCGGCGCCTCTAAGGATAGAGGCACCGATGCAAACGGCAAGACCGCATCTCACAAGACACATCAGGGTACAAACTACATTACCATTAACGGCGGTAATTTCGAAATCGTATACGGCGGTTCTCATGCCGCTCACTCCTGCTACTCTTCGGTTATTACCATGACCGGCGGTACTGTTAAAAAACTCGGTGTTGCAGGTGATGCATCCCGCCGTCTTAACGGCGACTGTGTTGCAACATTCAGCGGCGGTGAAATCACCGAACTTCAGGTTAGAAATGTAATCGGTGAAGCACACATCACCCTTGCAGGCACAAAAGTTGGCTCCCTCGACCTCTCTTGCTACAACGAAGAAGTTCGCAAGATGGAAGAAGATGCAAACAAGAAGAAGTTTCTCTACTATGATGCAAACTTCTACACCGATGAAGAAATCGCTAAATTTGGCGCAAACTTCAGCGTTGTAAAGAACCAGACCTCTGTATATGCAAGCGCAAACGGTAAGGGTATGGGTACATCCGAGGCTGATGCGGCATCCTTCAAGGACGCATTTGCAAAAGCGGCGGCTACCGAAGGCACAGTTGTAGTGCTTGACGCAATCACACTCAAGGACTTTGCAGAACCCGCTCACAGCGGCAAAGTTACCGTTTCGGGCAAGTCCGACGCGGCTAAACTCACCTTGAACGGTACATACACCCTCGGCGGTGAAACCAACTTTGCAAACATCACCCTTGCGGGCGATGCAAAAATCAACGCTGTAAACGGCATTTTCGCTGTAGCGGCAGATGCAAAGGTTAACTCCAAGTTTAACATCACCGGTTCCGCTTCTCTTTACAGCGGCACATACGGTGAAATCACCGATGCAAAACTCGTTCGCGTTGAAGGCGCAACCGTTAACACCGTTATCGGCGGCGATGCTTTGAATGTTGAACTCAATGCAGGTAAGATTAACACTCTCACCACCGCAAAAACCACCGCAAAGGCTGTTACCATCAGCGTTGTCGGCGGCGAAATCGCAAAACTCAACTTCCGCGGTGTTACAGACACACTCACTCTCGTTTACCTTGGCGGTAAGATTTCTGCAACAACTGTAGAAAATGTAACTGCAAAGGGTGCACTTTCTCTTGGCAACGGCATCAAGGCTGAAAGCCTTGGCGCAGCCGCTTCCCTCTTCACCGCAAAGGCTGAACGCGTTGTATTCGTAGAAGACGGCGCAACCGGCAGCGGTATGTCCGCGGCAACCCCCACCTCCCCCGAAGAAGGCTTTAAGCTCCTTGGCGAAGGCGGCACCATGGTTATCGTAGGCGAGTTCACCTCCTCCTCCGCAACCTTTACTCAGGCGGCGGCTTACAACTCCAAGGTGACAATCACCTCCCTCTATGACGGTGTTGACTACCGCGCAAATGGCGCTCGCATCACTCTTAAAGCAAGTTTCCACCTTGGCGGTGACACCGATATTGACCATGTTAAAATCGTTTCTCAAGGCAACAATGCCGCAATCTTCTGCGGTTATAACGATGTAACCTTCGGCGCTGATATTCAAGGTGCTTTCGAGGGTGAAGTAACCACATATCCTTGTATCGTAACCGGTACAAAGGTTGATTCCAAGAATGTAACCTCCAATGTTGTAATCAACGGCGGTGTATGGCAGCGTCTTCGTCTTGGTAACTCCGGCGGCAACCCGAGCGGCGTTGTTTCCAATGTTACCGTTAACGGCGGTGAGTTCCACGGCTACATCTACCTCTCCTCCACCTCCACGGCCGGCCGTACACATAACGGTACTGCAAACTTTACTCTCAACGCAGGCGTACTTTATGCAGGTATTTACGGCGTAGAGTCCACCCATGCTGACGCAAAGTACACAATTAACGCAAACATCGAGCTTAACGGCGGCCGTGTTTACAACTTTATCCGCGCCGAGGGTATGAAGACCACCGCTACTGTTAGCGGCAGCTTTACAGTTAACCTCTACGGCGGCGACTTTGCACACCTTACTGACATTGTAGGCCCTGCAACCGAAGCGTGCCAGGGCAAACTCAATGTTGGTGACAATGTAAACCTTGATGCAAAACTTACCGGTTCTTATCAGTTTACAAACTACCTCCAGAGCGCGGCTGACCCGTGGGTATTCCGCCATGAAGGTATGTACTACATGACCAAGACCGGCGGTAGAGAAATCCGTCTTTGGAAGGCGGCAAACCTTGGCGACCTTGCACACGGTGTAAGTACCGTTATCTATGCTCCTCCGAGCGGATACGAATTCTCCAAGGACCTCTGGTCACCCGAAATCCACTACCTCACCGATGAAGAAGCAGGCGGCGCAGGTCTTGGCGGCTGGTACCTCTTTATCGGCGGTCAGCCCGAAGAAGTAACCAACTTCTCCGGTATCCGCGCATTTGTACTTAAAGCAAAAGACCCAAACAACCTTCAGGGCGAATGGGTTAACCCCGTTACCGGTGAAGTTAATGTTCCCCAGAAGCTTGAATTCCCCGGCACAGACATCAACATTAAAGAAAGCTGCGGCGGGTCTTCAATTCTCCGCATTAACGGCAAGGCATACCTCACATTCGTTACCTCCGTTGGTAGAGAAACCACCGGCACCGACCACTACTACTTCTACCAGAAGATTATGATTTGCGACATTATCAATCCTTGGACCATCGCAAATCCCGTTGAAATCTGCCGTCCCACAACCAAGTGGGAAAAGGGCGGTGCAAGCAGCACTCACCCCGAAGTTGTTGAGTGTTCTACCGCATTCTACGGCACCGAGGGTGACATCTATGTTGTTTACTCCGGCAGCGGTTATTGGACAGAGTTCTATTGCCTGATGTACCTCAAGTATCAGGGCGGCGACCCCAAAGACCCTGCAAACTGGGTAAAGAACCCCGAGCCTTTCTTCCTTCGTTCCGATGAAATCAACGGTAACGGTCACGGTTGTTACATCGTTGACGATGAAGGGCAGAAGTGGGTTGTATACCACGCTTACATCGGTAAGGATGCAAACGACATCCGCTATGCATTTGCAGAGCCCGTATACAGCTCCGATGCAAAGGGCATCTGGGTTGGCGACGGTAGCGGCAAGCCCGCTCCCATGAGCACAGTTTACACCGTTGCGGTTAACCCCCAGCCTATACGCGAAAAGCTTTCCAACTTTACCAACATCAACACCGTTGCCGGTAAGGCAAAGACAGTTTCGCTCACAATCGGCAAGAACATCGGTTACATCAACAATGCAGACTTCCCACTTGATGCGGCTCCCGTTATCAAGAACAGCAGTACAATGCTTCCCATCCGCTTTGTTGCAGAGGCTCTTGGCGCTACTGTAGGTTGGGACGGTGCAACACCGTCTGTAACCATTACCACCGATACAACCAAGCTTGAGTTTAAGGTTGGTTCT
>JAZQWE010000334.1:0-3802 GCA_045632225.1 Eubacteriales bacterium
TCATTTTCCCGAGTGCCGCGGCACGAAGCATTGCCGCACGCATCATATCATCACTCTGCACTCCTCTGCCGTCATCGGAGAAAGCAATTGCACCGTTTGCCATTGCCTCCATATCGGAAAGTTCTTCACCCTTTTGACCTACAGTAATCGCGGCATACGGATAAACATGTATTACCGCATCGTCTTCAATAATCTTGAGTTGTTTATCAAGATTTTCTCTGCTGTCGGGAACCGGAGAGAGGTTTGGCATTGTGCAAACTGCGGTATATCCGCCGTGCGCAGCAGCCATAGAACCGCTTTTAATGGTTTCTTTATAAGAAAATCCCGGTTCACGAAAATGCACATGCACATCGCAAAAACCGGGAAAAACAGCAATAGAGGGAGAACGAAAAACGGAAAAATTTTCCGCAGAAATGAAATCACAAGCAAAGCCCTTGAGTTTGGGCTTATCCGACATCGCAACAAATTTTGCGGTAGTGTTCTGTGACATGGTGATCTCCTTAAATATACCTTAATTCATTCTATAGAATTATATCATAAAAGGCCTTTATTTGTCAACACAATTTCCGCTAATAAAACATAAAAAAGGCGGATATTTTATCCGCCTTTTTTGTTACTCCTTACCAATGTATTTGCGCACACGAAGAGGTACACCAACATTGTCGGCAAGCGCCTTACATTCTTTGATTTCTTCTTCATCAAGCGCGACATCAACAACCGTCAAAACTACCGTTTCAACATATTCTTTAACTCGTGCGGCAAAATCCAAAAGTCCGTCAAAAGCAGCCTCTTTAAACACAGAGTGACACACTTTTTCATAGCCTTCTGCGGTGGGAGCATTAAGGCTGATGGAAACAGCATCAATAACGCCCTTATAATCAGGTGCTGTATCATAACCGTGAATCAGCGATGAATGGCCGTTTGTATTTACTCTGATTTTAACAGAATACTTTTCTTTAACGCGCTTTGCAACAGAAAGCAAATCAGAAAGTCGCTCTGTTGGCTCTCCATATCCGCAAAAAACAAGTTCTGTATAGTTTTCGGGATTACTCTTTTCGATACTTTCAAAAATTTCATCACAAGAAGGTTCTCGTGCAAGCCAAAGAGAGTTCGAGCCGTACGCCCCGTCACCGTTGTTACGAATGCAAAAATCGCAACGGTTAGAACAACGGTTAGTTATATTTACATAGAGAGCTCCATCCACCTCGTAGGTGATAGTCATATCTTTCATAATTCAATACCAAAAAATCTTTTCGCATTTTCTGCGGTAATTTTAGCAATTTCTTCTTTCGAAACACCGTGCACTTCCGCAAGCGTTGCCGCAGTAAATTCAAGCAAACCGGAATGATTGCACTCACCTCTGTGAGGATGTGGCGCAAGATACGGACAGTCTGTTTCGATGAAAATTTTATCAAGCGGCACACTTTTTGCAACCGCGCGGACTCTTTCGGCATTTTTAAATGTTACAACGCCTGAAAAAGATATCATGTAACCGCGCTTAATAAGCTCAGATGCCATCTCCGCGCTACCGCTGTAACTGTGAAACACGCCGCGAACATTGGGATATTTGCATACCATGTTAAAACAGTCGCCGTGTGCTTCACGGTCATGAATAACAACCGGCAAACCATACATTTCGGCAACACGCATCTGCATTTCAAAAAATTCGCGCTGTGTATCTCTGTCGGTATCGTCGTAATGGTAGTCAAACCCGATTTCGCCAACAGCAACGATTTTGTTTTTTACAGCATCATCAAGCAAGTCACAAAGTGCAATCCGTCCCTCGTTTACATCGCCTTCTTTTCCGGCGCAACTCGGGTGTATGCCTGCGGCAACATACATGTTTTTGTATCCCGCCGCTTGTGCAATACACTTTTTTGACGCGCTGATTGAGTCGCCGACATTTATTATTCCACAGACATTTGCGGCAAACAAATCATTAAGCAAATTGCTTGCTCCACCGTCAAATTCGGTTTTAAAACGGTTGTCATAATAGTGAGAATGTGAATCGAAATACATTATCTTACTCGTTCACCCAAAGGAGTTTCGCTGTCAAGGAAAACAACTCTTACTTCTTCCTCACCGGATGCCAAAATCATACCGAAACTGTCCTCTCCGCAAAGTTTTGCAGGTGCAAGATTTGCAACAACAATTACTTTTTTGCCGATGAGCTCTTCGGGAGTATAGAACTTTGCGATACCGGAGAGTACCTGACGCTTTTCGTAGCCAAGGTCAAGTTGCAATTTAAGAAGTTTTTTAGCCTTGGGAAGTTTTTCGCAAGCAACAATCTGTGCTGTGCGAAGTTCAACACCCATAAATGTGTCAATGCCAATCTGTGCAACACCCTCGGGCTTTTCAACCGTCTTTGCGGCCGCCATCGCAGCCTCACGCTTTGCGGCAACATCTGCAAGAATCTTTTCTTCATCAAGGCGTGCAAAGAGAACAGCCGCTTCGCCTACATTCTTTCCACTTTCAAGGGCACCAAAGGTTTCGATGCTGTCATAATCACGCTTATCGGTTCCGAGCTGGTTGAAAATATTCTCCGCAGTAGTAGGAATATAAGGACTGAGAAGAACCGCCGCTGTGCGGATAGTTTCAAGCAAATTGTAAATTACAGTTGCAAGTCTACCCTTGGTTTCATCACTTTTTGCAAGAGTCCAAGGAGTAGTTTCGTCGATATATTTGTTTGCACGGCGAAGCATTGTGAAAATCGCTTCAAGTGCATCTGCAATGTGATAACTTTCCATAAGTTCATACGAAAGTTTCTTCGCCTTCTCTGCCTCTGCGATAAGTTCAGCATCAACAGCATCGGTATCCATAGGCGCAGGAACAACACCGTCGAAATACTTCTTTGTCATCGCAACAGTACGGTTTACAAGGTTGCCGAGATTGTTTGCAAGGTCGGTATTATAGCGATTGATAATGTTTTCGTATGTGATACTTCCGTCAGAAGCATAGGGCATTTCTGCAAGTGCGTAATAACGAACGCCGTCAACACCGAAAATTTCAGCGAGTTCGTCAGCATAAATTACATTACCCTTTGACTTTGACATCTTATCTGTGCCAAAGTTAAACCAAGGATGTCCAAATACCTTTTTGGGCAAGGGTTCGCCAAGTGCCATCAAAATAATAGGCCAATAGATTGTGTGGAAACGAAGAATATCCTTACCGATAATATGAACATCACAAGGCCAGTTTTTCTTGTAAAGTTCGGGCTGTTCTGCGTTATCCGGGTCATATCCAAGCGCAGTAATGTAGTTTGAAAGAGCGTCAATCCAAACATAGGTTACATGCTTTTCGTCAAAAGTAATCGGTACACCCCATGTGAAGGAAGAACGCGATACGCAAAGGTCCTGAAGACCTGCTTTAAGGAAATTGTTAACCATTTCCTTTTTGCGAGATTCGGGTTCAATAAATTCGGGATGTGTTTCAATATACTCGATAAGCTTATCGGCATAATTGCTCATCTTAAAGAAGTATGCCTCTTCTTTGGCTTTTGTAACCGCCGCGCCACAATCGGGGCACTTGCAATCAGTTACCTGAGTTTCGGTAAAGAAAGACTCACAAGGAGTACAGTACCATCCTTCGTAATGGCCCTTGTAAATATCACCTTTATCATAAAGCTTTTTAAAAATATGCTGAACAGAGCGCACATGATAATCATCGGTAGTGCGAATGAATTTATCGTAACTTGCGCCCATCAAATCCCAGATGCCACGAATTTCAGCAGCAACCTTATCAACATATTCTTTAGGAGAAATGCCCGCCTCGTTTGCGTAATTCTCAATTTTCTGACCGTGTT
>JAZQWE010000335.1:0-4222 GCA_045632225.1 Eubacteriales bacterium
AAGTCTTGCACCAACCGACTTCTCTCTTACGCAAAGGACATGCATACTATTCCTCATCATCGCTTATTTGATGTTACCACAAGTATAAAATTTTGTCAAGTTATTTATTTCTATTTACATTTAACAATAAATATGTTAAAATCGCTAAAGTATATATTTTGAGGTGATAAAATGGCTATTGAGAAAGTAAAAGCATATTTTGCAACACTAGGTATTGAAGATCGCGTGCTTGAATTTGATGTTTCAAGTGCAACCGTTGAACTTGCCGCGGCGGCTCTTGGCTGTGAGGGTGAGCGCATTGCGAAAACAATGTCATTTGAAACACCCGATGGCGACATTTTGATTGTAGCGGCGGGCGATGTAAAAATAGACAACTCAAAATTCAAGGGAACATTCCACACCAAGGCAAAAATGCTCCCGTTTGACGAGTGCGAGGCAAGAATCGGCCATGCGGCGGGCGGCGTTTGCCCCTTTGCCGTAAATGACGGCGTTAAGATTTATCTTGACGAATCGATGAAGCGTTTTGAAAGCGTGTTCCCTGCTTGTGGCTCATCAAACAGCGCAATCGAACTTAAAATCGAAGAACTTGAAAAATACTCGGGCTTTAGCGCTTGGGTTGATGTTTGTAAATCGAGAGAAGCATAAAAATGAAATTCTTTAAAAAATTTATCGGTGACAAAGCGTTTTATAAAATGCTTTTCATCCTTGTTATCCCGTTGATAATTCAGCAAGGTGTGACACAGTTTGTCAGCTTGCTTGACAATATCATGGTTGGCAAACTCGGCACCGAGGCCATTAACAGCGTTGCAATAACAAATCAACTTATATTTGTGTTCAACCTTGCAATTTTCGGCGGTGTTTCGGGCGTTTCGATTTTCGGAGCGCAGTTTGCGGGAATCAATGACCACAAGGGTCTTCGCCACACCTTCCGCTTGAAAATGATTTTCGGCCTTCTTGCAACAGCGATTGCAATCGGCATTCTTGTTTTATGGGGCGAGCCGCTCACCATGCTCTTTTTGGAAAACGATGTAAACGAGGGACTTGACCTTTCAATCGTTACCAAAGATGCGCGTGAGTATCTCGGCATCATGCTTGTCGGACTTTTACCTTTCATGGTAGTTCAGGTTTACTCAAGTACTTTGCGCGAACTTGGCGACACGGTTGTGCCGATGATTGCAAGTGTTGCGGCAATTTTGGTTAACCTTATGTTTAACTATGTGCTTATATTCGGTGCACTCGGTTTTCCCCGCCTTGAGGTGCGCGGTGCCGCAATCGCTACTGTAATTTCGCGCTATGTTGAAATGCTTGTGGTTGTAATCTACACCCATTTGAGAAAATCAAAATTCCCGTTTGCAAAAGGTGCATACCGCTCGCTGTATGTGCCCGCAAAACTTGTGCGCGATGTTGCAATCACGGGTGCCCCCCTCATGATTAACGAGGTTGTGTGGTCACTCGGCACAACATTTATAAACGGTTGTTACTCCACAAAGGGCATGTTTGCCTATGCGGCAACCAATATAAACACCACGGCATGGAACCTATTTTGCACAATCATGTTTGCAATGGGCACGGCAATCTCCATTATCCTTGGCAGAGAACTTGGCAAGGGTGAGCGCGAGAGTGCAATTGACCTTAATGCAAAACTTCAGTTTTTCAATGTCGCCGTGCATATCTTCATGGGCGGCATGTTAATCCTCAGCGCACCGTACATCCCGCTTCTCTACGATGTAGAGGAAGAAGTACGCCACATTGCAACAAATCTTCTCATAGTTTCGGGCTTTACAATCCCCATGCATTCGCTTGTGCACGGAATTTATTTTGCGGTACGAAGCGGCGGCAAAACCGTTGTAACATTCCTTTTTGACAGCGTTTATACATGGGCTGTACCCGCGGTGCTTGCATTTTGCCTTGTCACATTCACAAATCTCGGCATTATCCCAGTTTACCTCATCGTTCAACTTTCCGACTCGATAAAAATGACCATCGGAGTTATAATGCTGAAAAGCGGATTCTGGGCAAACACAATTATTACAAAAGAAAAAACGGAGTAGAAATTCTACTCCGTTTTCTTTTATTTAAAACTGGGATTGCTGTTAAGAATAAGCGTGCTGTAAAGGAAAAGTACATCCTTGTTTTCAAAGTCAATGATATTGCCGAGCATGGAAGATGCAACATAGCGAATATCAACAACATAGATAGTGCTGTATCCTTCGGCAAGAAGAGGAATAAGGCTTGAGCCAAACGAGTCGCGAAAGATTACGATTTCCTTTTGCTCGCTTGCGAGGGGGTTGTCTATTTTGAGAAGTGCCTTTGTGCCCCAAAGAAATACATCGTACGGTTCTTTTGAATTGAACTTTTCGAGGTCATAAATGCCGCCCTTTTTGCCCGTTTCATAGTCGGTTACGGTGCATACATCAAGCACACCGTTTGTAAGGTAATGAATAGTATCCTTGGGCACATCTATGAGGGATTGATTAAGCAAAACTCCCGAAAACGGGTAAAGTTCATTAACCTTATAGTCATTTCCTACTTTTACGCCAAGTGCCGCCGCGATTTTGTCGCGTGTAGCCAAAATTTCAGACTGACTCCAATGTGTATCGGTTTTGTAATAATCATCAAGCGAAAGAGTATCAAAAATGTCGATATACTCCATCTCTGTAAGATTTTCTTTCAAAAACGAAACAAATTTGTCATAATCCATTGCAGGATTACCGTGTATCTCGGAGTAAAAATAGTTTTTATCGGGAATTACGCAAAGATAGGTGTTTCCACCGTTATCCTTTAAATAATCATTGTATATCTCGTTGAATTTTTCCACAACTCTATCAAGCGAGGTCTGATTGATATTTGAATCAATCTGCACGATAACACCGTTGCTTTCGGCATAACCGTTAGCCTCGCCAATGTTATTTATATTAAAGCGATACCATGTATAAAGTTTGCGGAATTGCTCGCGAAAAGGAAATTGGTCAACGGTATAATCGTCAAAACCTTTGATTGCCGTGCCGTCAAGCACGCTTTCGGGCGAAATACTTGGGAGTTGCGCAAGTGGACGGCGCTCACTTTCGGAAAAGTCGAGGGGTGTGTGGAAGATGCAAAGCAACGAAAAGCCGAAAATAAGCAAGCAGAACACAGCCGTTGTTATTATATTTTTAATTTTCATGCCGCAACCTCCTTAAAATCTGAAATAAAGGAACGGGCTGAACGAACCGTTTACAAAGCATGCCGTTACCGCAATTACGATTGCCGCAACAAACACGGGTTCTACGGTATCGATTACCGCCCCAAAAATCTTTTTATCTTTCAACTTTAAAACTGCTGTTTTAAAGAGGGGTGTTGCACCCAAAATTGCCGCGATGAAAAGCGTAGCATAGTTTGAAAGATAATATGCCGTTTCTCTTGACCAAAGCGGAATGTCAAGCGCGCCGAACATACCCTTGATGTCACTTAACGCCTCGGCAAGGTCTGCGGCATTAAACACAACAAAGCTTATCGCAACAGCAACAAGCACATAAATGTGTGAAAATACACGCGGGATCTTTTCAAACACCTTATTCAAAACGAACTTTTCAAGAAGCAAAAATGCCGCAAAATAAAGTCCCCAGATGATGAATGTCCACGCCGCACCGTGCCAAAATCCGGTGAGCAACCAAACGGTGAGGGTATTAAAAAACCATCTGCCCTTTGAAACACGGTTGCCGCCAAGCGGAATATAGACATAGTCGCGGAACCATGTACCAAGTGACATGTGCCAGCGGCGCCAGAACTCGGCAACACTTTTTGAAATATAGGGATAATTAAAGTTTTCAAGAAAACGGAATCCGAAAATGCGACCGAGACCGATTGCCATATCGCTGTATCCCGAAAAGTCAAAGTAAATATGAAGCGAAAATGCCATGGCATAGAGCCAATAAAACACTACCGACTTTTCATCGGATGCGCGAAAGGCGTTGCAAAACTCGTAAAGTACATCGGCAATAAGAACCTTTTTTGCAAGGCCTACAGCAAAGCGGGTTGCACCTGTGCCAAACTTTTCAAAAGAATGTTTTCGCTCCGAAAGATCCTCTTCAACGGTGGTATATCGCACAATCGGGCCTGCAATAAGCTGTGGAAAGAGCGCAACATAGGTTGCAAGGCGCACAAAACTCTTTTGCACCTTTGCATCTCCACGGTATACATCAATGGTATAGCTGAGCGTTTGGAAGGTATAAAAACTGATGCC
>JAZQWE010000336.1:0-5597 GCA_045632225.1 Eubacteriales bacterium
TGCTTGCAGAGCCTCTTGTAACTGTATTATATTGCAGAAAAGCATCCGAAAACGGAATTTTTATCGGCACTTCCAATGCATTGTTTAAACTTGGGTACCAAAAAGATATTATTTTTGACACCGAAGGTATTGTCTGCGAAGAAGAGTATTCGTTAAATGATGTTTACTCTGCAGAGGGGGACAAAGAGTCGCTTATATGTGCCGCGGCGGCGATTGAGGAAAAGTTTTCACATCAATTTTCAAAGGCGCTGTCAGATGCCGCAAAGAAACTTGAACTTAAATTTGAAAATGCCGAAGAATGCTTTGAAATATGCGGCAGGGGAGTTTGCGGTAAGTATAACGGGGATAAATATTTCCTTGGAAATAAGAAACTTTTTAAAGAAAAAAGAATAAAAATTCCCGATATGATTTTGAAAATTGATTTTTCGGAAAATACTCCCGTTTTTGTTGCTAAAAATCGCAAATTTGCGGGTGTGTTGCTGTTTTTTAAACGCAGATGCGACAATGTTGATTTTTTTGCAGAAAAAATACGCGAAATGGATAAACGGTGTATTTTGCTTGCAAATGAGCGGCATGCACCGTCAAAAGGGAACTTTGATATTTTACTTTCAAGACGCGAAAAAGTATTGCAAGAATTTAAAAATGGTGTTAAAATAAAAGCGGTGATAATAAGTCAAAAACCGCTTGCCAAAGCTGATGTGACCGTGACGGTTTTTCCATCGGGTAACTCGGATGTTGTTTTAGGAAATCGTGTGTTTGAAAATGCATATTTTGCGTTGAAACTCGGAAAGTCAGCGCTTAAAAAACTTCATTCGGTTTTGTTTTTGACATTGCCGATTTCAGCATTTGTTGCACTTTTGTCGGCTTTTGGCTATTCATTTTCACCGTTTCTTGCGGTGCTTGTAACTTTGGCACCGATAGCGCTTGTGTTTTTCGGCGCCCGTTTTGAAGCGCCAATCATTACTACTTCGGAGGATGACGAAATGTTTGGTAAAGTAAATTATACAATGCATATAGATGGAATGAACTGTGCGCATTGCAGTGCGCGAGTAAAGACCGCGCTTGAATCAATTAAAGGTGTCAGCGCGAAAATTTCGCTTGAGGAAAAGATTGCGCGCATCAAATGCCCCTCAAAACTTGCGGCTGATGAACTTTCAAAGGCGGTAAGTGACCTTGGCTTTACTGTGACGGCTGTTGAGCGCGTATGAGAATTCTAAAACTTTTTTTGTGCGGAGTTTTTGCTCTTTTGCTTTGTTCATGTTCGCTTTATGATATCCTTGGTATCGATACGCATGACTATGCGGGTGAAACAAGCATAAAAACGCACGAAAATGACGGTGAACTCGCTAAAGAAATTATAGAAATAATTCCGATGATGGTTCAAAACTCACCGTATCTTTGTGAGTTTGATTCTCCGACAAAGGCGGCAAAACTTTACCGTGACAGTATTCTTTGCGCGGTTCTTGCAAGAAATTTTGCAAAATACAATGCAAATACAGAACTGATAGCCGAAACACGCGAGAAATATCCGACTTATGAACTCACAACCGTTATTCCGGCGGTTGACTTTGAAAGTACCGTATACCGCTATTTTGGCGGCACGGCAAGCGTTGACAATGCCTCCACAAAACTTTTTACTTATCTTGAAAAGGTGGATGCGTACATTTCTGTGGGAATCGGCGTTGACAGCGGAGCAAATGTTGAGATAGCAAGCCTTTATGAAACCGAAAACACCTATGTTTGCACATTTTCATGCGCAATGAACGGCGAAACATCTCCGTTTTATAAAATCCTTTGTATGAAGCGTGATGACGGCACATTTTATATTAAGACTCTCGAGGAACTCTCGGAATAATTAAAGCCCTTGCAATTTAAAAATTGCAAGGGCTTTATGTTTACTGTTTTCTGCGGCAACCGTCGATTTGAATGTTTTGACAAGAAATATATGATGCCTCATCGCTTGCAAGGAAACAGATTAAGTTCGCGTTTTCCATATCGGATCCGGTTCTGTTCATGAAAGCAAGATCGCTCTTTTGAGTATAGTATGGGTCAGGGTTTTCAGCGGGGCTTACACTTCCGGGCGAAACACAGTTTGCGGTAATTCCAAGGTGTGCAACTTCTTTTGCAAGTGCTTTGGTCATTGCCACTACAGCCGCTTTTGTAGCCGAATAGCATGCCATGTTTGCATTACCGTATACACCCGCAACAGAGCAAACATTGATGATTTTTCCGTAACTACGCTCCTTCATCCCTTTTATGGCGCAATTTGTAAAGTATACAACGCTCATAACATTTATATCAATCATTTTTTTCCAAAGGTCAATTGGAGTTTCTTCAAATTTGGACCAATTTCTCCAGATGGCGGCGTTGTTTACGAGAATGTCAATTTTTCCAAACTTCGCGATTACATCTTCGCAAACTTCGTTTACTCTTTGCTCGTTGCTTACATCGCATTCATAAATCAGCACCTCATTGCCATACTGTTCAAGTTCTTTTTTTACTTCTTTTAACTTTTCAAAGTTGATGTCAACGAGTGCAAGCTTTGCGCCTCCCTCAGAAAATTTGAGTGCACAGCCATATCCTATACCAACCGAAGCACCTGTTACAAGTGCAACTTTATCTGTAAATCTCATATATATTACCTCCGTTTTTTTTATAATTTTAGCAAAATATTCGGTAAAAGTAAATGACGATAATTATGTATGATTTTGCAAAAATTATACTAATTTTGCACTTTATGGCGTTTATAATTGACTATTCTTATATCAAATGTTAATATAAAAGCGAGGTGATAAAATGGAACTCGAAGATTTTGTCATATCCAAATATACAAATTGTTTTTATGCGGTTGATAAGAAGGGGCGAAAAAAAGAGTTTGAGAATCGACGCTTTGCATGCTTTATCATAACTTTAAAGGGGCGAATTTGTTTTACAGCAGGCGAAAAGTCGTATATTTCAGACAGCGAGCACGCCATTTTTTTACCCCAAGGATTAAATTATGTAAATGAGTGCATTGAGGACGCTGAGAGCGTAGTAATAAATTTCTTAACAGAAAAAATGTATGCTTTGCCGGTGTCGCTTGCCGCAATTCCGTCAGTACGCGCAAAAGAATGTTATAAGGAAATAAAAAAAGCATCGGCTTCGCTTTCGTTGCAAAGCCAAATGCTTATTTATAAGGAACTCTATGACATCGCCTATGAACTTTTTTCAAAAAAACAGCAAAGTACCGCTTCAAACAGCGTGCTTACCGGAGCGCTTGAATACATGATGGAAAATTATCATAATCCTCATCTTGCGGTTGCTGATATAGCAAAGCATTGCTATATCAGCGAAATATATCTGCGAAAACTGTTTACAAAATTTTACGGTAGTACGCCGTTTAAAATGCTAACCGATATAAGAATGAAAAAAGCGTATGTGTTGGCAAAGGAAAAACGCCCGATAGCCGAGATTGCCGAGGCGGTGGGATACGGTGCAGTTTGCCAATTTAGCCGTGCCTATAAAAAGTATTACGGCAAATCTCCATCAAGTGAGTAACGCTTTTTTATCGCGCCATGTAAGTTTATAGCCGTCTGTAGGCGCTGCTGCATCGTAAATATCCAAAATTACAAACGGTGATGCTTCATAGTCATCATCAAGGTGGATACTTAAGTAAATATGTTCGTAGTCGGAAAGGTCAACATTCTCAAAAACATAGCGGCGATAGGAGTAAAGGCCGTATGCATAGCCATATTCGTATGATGAAGGAAGTTTTCTTTCGGTTTCTTTATATGAAAGGGAGGGGAACATTTCAAAACTTTCTCCGTTGCCGTCAAAGTTCAGCTCTTCAAGCAAGGCATCGTTGTATCTGACTGTGATAATGAAAGTTTTTTCTTCCTCAATATATATCGGCTGGTATGCAAAGAAACATCCTTCTTCGTCAAGTTCTTCGGGCATGCGCCATGTAATTGCATTAAGAGAGCCGTCACTTTTAAAATTGTCCTTTAAAGATTCTGTTGGTATAATACCTTTTGCAAAAGAGGGATAGTGGTTAAGAGTGTAGAATCTGAACGCAAGCAGTCCGACAACAGTAACCATTAGAGCTATCCAAAAGAAATTCCATAAAAATTTAAGAATTTTGCCTAACATTTTGCCCTCCGAGATGTAATATATCAATAGTATACAACTATATCTGCATAAAGTCAAAGAAAAACATCAAAATATTGTAACTTTTTTCTTGACATTCTCGATTTATCGTTGTATAATGCTTATGTTGCATTTCTATGCTTGAAAGGAGAAGGGGTATATGGTACTTAATATATCGTCACTTCTTTCGGGTGAAAAAAGCAAACTCGAGATTGATTACACGCTTGTGCTTTCCACCGATGAGGCAGGGAATGCGGTTAATCTTTCGGGTGTTGTTTTCCCGAGTCCTGCAAGGGTAACAGGGTGCATCACCGACAATGCCGGATATATGCGTCTTTCACTTTCGGCTTCTCTCCCGTATGAAACTTTGTGTGCACGCTGTGCATGTGAGGTCAAGGGTGAGTTTGAGATTGATTTTGAAAGAACCGTTGTTCCAAAAGGCATGGTTGATGACGCCGAGGAGAAAGAAGAAGAGTTTGTTGTTGTTGAAAATGGCATGCTTGATATTGATAAGCAACTTTCTGAGATTCTTTTACTCGATTTTCCAACGCGCGTTCTCTGTAAAGAGGATTGCAAGGGGCTTTGCCAAAAGTGCGGTAAGGATTTGAACGAGGGCGAGTGTGCTTGTCCTACAAAGGAACTTAATCCCGCGTTTGCAAAACTTCTTTCAATGTTTGACGAAGAATAAAAAATAATAAATATAGATAGCACATTTGTGCAACATCTAAGGAGGTGTATTCTAAATGGCAGTACCGAAGAGAAAAACATCCAAGGCTCGTAGAGATAAGAGACGCTCCAATGTTTGGAAGCTTCCGCTCCCCGGCATGGTAAAGTGTCCTAAGTGCGGCGAGTACAATCGCGCACACCGCGTATGCTCCGCATGCGGCTTCTATAAGGGCGAGGAAATCGTTAAGAAAGAGGCGTAAGCCTTTCAAAAAGGCGACGGCATTTGTGCCGTCTCTTTTTTGTATTTTTTAAACTTTTTTTAAAAAAACTATTGACAAAGTCGAATTCTTGTGTTAGTATGTTAACAGTTTAGCACGCTAAAGTGATAAAACGAAACCTAAGATACATAGGAGAACACAAAAATGAAAAAGATTCTTTCACTCATCCTTGCACTTACAATGTGCGCACTTTGCTTTGTAGCATGCGGCAAAAAAGACGACAACACCCTTGTTTGTGGCGTTACAATTTTTGAAAACATGAACGAGCAGGACGAAAACGGCAACTGGACCGGTTTTGAAACCGAGTTCGCACAGGAAGTCGGCAAAATCCTCGGCATGGAAGTAGAATTCCAGATTATTGACTGGGCACAGAAGTACAACGAACTCAACTCCGGCGCAATTGATTGCGTATGGAACGGTTTTACCGCTAACTCTTCCGATAACGGCGTTGCAAGAAGCGAACTTGTTGACTTCTCTTACGGCTACATGCTCAACCAGCAGTGTGTTGTTGTAAAGGCTGACAATGTT
>JAZQWE010000337.1:0-7593 GCA_045632225.1 Eubacteriales bacterium
ATCCTCATAAGCACGCACAAGATCCATTGCCCCGTCAAGAAATGCAGCAATCTGCTCTTTTACAGCCACATAAAACTCATCAAATGTATTGTAATTATCGGGGTTTGTTCTTACCGTGCCAACATACTTGCCCGTATAAGCATCAAGGCCGCCATTCATTACCGTAAGAAGCGCCTTGGTCATATTGGCCCTACCCGCACATGTGCATGGAATTTCTTTACCCATCGCACACGGCTCATAGCAACCGATAACAATATAATTTCTCGCATCCTCCATGTCCTCGCCGATGCCGACAAGTGCTTTTTCAACAACATTGTCATTGACAAAAACAAAACTGTTTTTGCCGTCACGAATGGAAACAAGGATGAGTTTGACAAAATCTTCGGGAATTTCATCGTACCAACGAACATGGATTTTCGGGTCATTGACATTGAGTGCAGAATATTCTTCTACAATAGCATAAGAAAGTTCGTTTACAGCGCCGCTACCGTTCAAAAGTCTGCCACCAAGATAAAACGGCACATTAGCAACAACTTTCATCGAATAGAATTTATAAAAATAATAGCGAAGAAGCTCACGAAGTTGCCCCTTTGTAAATCTACCACTTTCAATATCGCGCTTGTAATAGGGATAGAATAGTCTGTCAAGACCGCCGACAGAGCGAATGGGTTCACGCTCTACATGAGTTTGCAAATTATAAAAAATCATGCAAAGTTGCATTGCCTCAAGCATTGTTTCGGGTGCGCGCACAGCAATATTGTTAAGGCTTTCGCTGACAAGTGCCGCACGGTCGGTGCCATACTTTGCCATCTCTTTTGCAAGGCGCTTTACAAGTGTAATTGTGGACTCAAGCACCTCTTCCGCGCACTCATAAAAAGTATTTTGCTCATCAAAAAGTCCCTCTTTTTTGTGTGCATCTTTTGCTCTTTTCAAAAGTCCCGCAAGTCCAAAGTCAAGCAACGATTGCCAATCGGGCGCAATATGGCCAAGGTCAATATTACCCGTATAGCAAAGTCCCTCTTGCTCCATTTCGTGAAGGGACAGCACATCGCGCAGTTCATTTGCGCGAAGTTCCTTTATCCACTCTTCGCGGATACGGGAAATTATATAGTCATGGCGAAGTCTTTCAGGGAAGAAATCAGCCTCGCGTACATCAAGTTGTGCATTTTCAAGGACAAACTTGTACATTTTTGTTTTTGCAACAATGCGCGGCATACCCTCACACTCTTTTAAAATAGCGTGACAGCCATCATGAAGTTCATTTGGCGAAAGTCCGCTTTCGGGATTCCATTTTCGCTCAATATAAATTGACTCTATTTCTTTTTTATCATTTTCAAAGCGATTCCAAATCATACGAACCTCCAATTTTTCTTTAATTTTAGATTATACCTGCAATGGCTTTTTGTAAATGCAACTTTCATTCAAATTTGCACTTTTCGCGCATTAAAGATACTTTTTTAGCAAAAGCCATTGATTTTGTTTGCATTTTTTGATTAAATAGGATTAAAAGAGGTGAGCAGATGTCAAAGTTATGCAATGCAAAACTCCGCGTTGGCAATTTATATCAAGTGGTAGAAGGTGTGATACATAAGCGCTTTTTACCCGAAAAACCCAATGGCAGAGAAAGTGATGCGTTTATCTATATCACAGAGGGAGAATGTGTCTACCGCTTTAAAAACGAAACTTTTAGTGCCAAAAGCGGCGATATTCTTTTTTTGGCAAAGGACAGCATTTACTCCATGGATGTACAAAGCAATACCTACCGTTTTGTTTTTGCAAATTTTGATTTTACAACTACAGCACCTTGCAAATATGAACTTTTTAAAATGCAAAATACACGCGCAATAGAAAGCATGTTTCGCCGCATGCTTGAAAAATGGCGACAAAAGCGCGCCGCGGCAGAAGAAGATTGCATATCCATTCTTTACTCACTTTATGCAGAAATAATCCGTTTTGAAAACACAACATACCTCCCAAGTCCCAAACGAATGCGTCTTGAGGCGGCCATACAATATATAGCCGAAAATTTCACAAAAGAAGACCTGACAGTGCAAAGCGTTGCAAATGCCGCTGTTATGAGCGAGTCGCATTTTCGCCGCCTTTTTAAAATCGCATACGGTTTATCGCCGATAAAATACATAAATATTTTGCGTATTGAGCGAGCAAAGGAACTGATTCGCTATACAAACGAGTCTTTTTCGGACATTGCAACAGTTGTGGGATTTGCTAATCTTTATTACTTTAGCCGAATGTTTAAAAAAGAAGTGGGGTGCACCCCAAGTGAATTTAAAGAAGAATACAGCGAGTATCAAAAAATGTAAAAGCGGTTGCATTGCAACCGCTTTTTCTTATATCAAATCATAAACCTCAGGAAAAAGTTCAAGACTGCGCTTTAAAATCCCGTTCATGTGGGCAATGGCAACGCCGTAGTTCACAATCGGGAGTTTTGCATCCCGTGCCGCCGCAACACGGCTCTTCATTTCTACCTCGTTAAGCATGCAACCGCCGCAATGAACAACTATTTTGTACCCTGAAAGGTCACTTGGGAATGTGCCGCCGCTTGTAAAATCAAATTCAACTTCTCCGCCCGAGAATTTCTTTATCCATGCGGGCATTTTTACAGTTCCTATATCGCCGCACTGACGGTGGTGTGTACACCCCTCGCTGATAAGGATTTTGTCGCCATCTTTCAGCGTTGCAAGCGCCGCCGCGCCCTGCACCTGCGTAACAAGGTCGCCTTTATAGCGCGCAAACAAGATTGAAAACGAGGTGAGCGGAATGCTTGCAGGCACAATTTTTGAAACCTTGCCAAATGCTTGCGAATCGGTAATCACCATCTTTGGCGGTGCTTTAAGCGCCGAAAGTGTAGTTGCAAGTTGTTCTACCTGAGTAACAACAGCCATCGCGCCATGGTCAATAATATCGCGAATTGTCTGCTGTTGCGGCAAAATCAGTCTGCCCTTGGGCGCTGAAGCATCAATCGGGGTAACAAGCACAACAATGTCGCCCGCACTCAGCAAATCGCTGACAATTGTCTTTGTATTTTCCTTGGTTTTGGCAAGCGCGCCAAGCATTTCTTTAAACTCATGCACGCCAACGCCCGATGCCGCGCTAACAGCGATTTCGTTTTCACCCACATTGGTATTTGCAAGGTCGCTCTTATTGTAAACGGTAACAAAGGGCATTCCCTTTTCCTTTACAACTTTCAAAAACGCCTCGTCCTCACTTGATTTACCAACGGTGGCATCAACTACCAAAACCGCAACATCGCACTTTGCAAGGACCTCGCGCGTTTTCTCAACGCGAAGTGCGCCAAGGTCGCCCTCGTCATCAAAGCCGGGAGTGTCAATAATCATTACCGGGCCGATTGGAAGCAGTTCCATGGCCTTTTTTACGGGGTCGGTGGTTGTACCCTTTACATCCGATACAACCGAAAGGCTTTGCCCCGTGACCGCATTTACAAGGCTGGATTTACCCGCGTTGCGCTTGCCGAAAAAGCCAATGTGAACGCGGTCAGCCGATACTGTAGAATTTAAACTCATAATTAAAATCTAAAGTCGCGTCTGTTCGACTTCTTAATCTCCTCAATGTTATCCGCCGCAATGTTTCTTACTTTTTCCTTGGGCACATTTTGGAGTTCTCTCTCAATCACCTCAAAACCAACTTTCTTGGTTTCCTCACTTGCATAGTCAACAAGATACTCGGTAAGCGTCATAAGGGCGTTGGGGTGACAGCAGTTTGCAATCTGTCCCGACTTGCAAAGGCTCATAAAGCGGTCGCCCGTTCTACCCTCGCGATAGCACGCGGTGCAAAAAGACGGGATGTGACCGTTTTCCATAAGCCATCTCACAACCTCGTCCAAGGTACGCTGGTCGGAAACATCAAACTGCTCGGTATCGTGGGGGCGCTCCTCTGTGGTATAACCGCCAACCGATGTGCGCGAGCCGCCGCTGACCTGCGACACGCCAAGGCGAAGAAGTTTTGCACGAACCGCCTCGGTTTCTCTTGTGGAAATGATGATGCCGGTGTACGGCACCGCAAGGCGAATGCACGCGGTAATCTTTGCAAAGGTTTCGTCATCAATACCGTTGTCAAAATCATCGGGGTTGATGTCATCCGCCTTTTTAAGACGGGGAACGCTTATGGTGTGGGGGCCAACGCCGTGAACAGCCTCAAGGTGCTCTGCATGCATGATAAGCCCTGCAAACTCATATTTGTAAAGTTCAAGACCGAAGAGCACACCAAGACCTACATCGTCAATGCCGCCCTCCATTGCGCGGTCCATTGCCTCAGTGTGGTATGCATAATTGTGCTTGGGGCCGGTGGGATGGAGTTCTTCGTAGCTTTCCTTGTGATATGTTTCCTGAAAAAGGATGTATGTGCCAATGCCCGCATCGTGAAGTTTTTTGTAATTTTCAACAGTGGTTGCGGCAATGTTTACATTAACACGGCGAATGTCGCCGTTTTTATGATGTACGGAGTAAATTGTGTTGATGCACTCGAGAATGTACTCAATGGGGTTGTTAACGGGATCCTCACCCGCCTCAATAGCAAGGCGCTTGTGACCCATATCCTGAAGTGCGATAACCTCTGCACGAACTTCTTCTTGGGTAAGTTTTTTGCGTGGGATAGTCTTGTTTTTGAGGTGATATGGGCAGTATACACAGCCGTTTACACAGTAGTTTGAAAGATAGAGGGGCGCAAAAATTACAATACGGTTGCCGTAGAATGCAAGTTTGATTTCCTCGGCAATTGCATAGATTTTTTCAATAATTTTAGGGTCATCACATGCAAGAAGCACAGATGCCTCGCGGTGAGAAAGTCCCGCACAGTGCCAGCCGTCCTCAGTCTTGCGGGGGCGCGCCTTTTCAAGAATTTCGTTTATCAACGCCTCGTTATTCTTGTTGGCCTCTGCATATTCAAGCGTTGCACGGATTTCGCCGTCGTTTATAAATTCTTCTGCTTTAAGCGATTTGGGATTGTAGATTGCCATGGTTGTTCTCCTTATATGTAACGATAATATTTATCACTTTTTTACATCGCCGCGGTTTGCACTAACGGTGCAACCGATTGCGGCGAGATTTTGCTTTAGTTTATCAAGTTCCTCGGCACTCTCTGCGCCCGAAGAAAGTTTATTGTCATAAAGCATGTATTTCTTTCGCACGGACACGGGCGAAAGATTGGGCATTACAACATTTGCCCCCGCCATAATTCCGCGTTCTCTGCCATCGCCGCTCACCGTGCCAAGTGCGGTTGTTGCGGGAAGCAATACACATGGGTGAATAAGCCTTATCATGCTGAGAAGCATGCAAGTAAGTGCGGCGCTACCCGCCTTTTCGCCCCCAAAACATGTATCCTTGTGGGGGATAAACGGGCCAATGCCGCACATGTCGGGTTTAAACTTTTCTATAAATACAAGTTCATCGGCAAGCATTTCGTCTGTCTGATACGGCGAGCCGACCATGAAGCCAAGACCAACCTGATAGCCGATTTTTCGCAAGTTTTCAAGGCACTCCATGCGCCACTCCCACGAAAGATTTTGGGGATGCAGTTTTTCATAATGTGCCTTTGTAGCCGTTTCGTGGCGGAGCAAATAGCGGTCTGCGCCCGCATCATAAAGACGCTTGTAACTGTCAAATGTACGCTCGCCAAGCGAAAGCGTTACCGCCACATCACCGTGAGAGGCCTTTATTTTTGTGATGATTGAGCAAAGGCGCTCGTCTGTAAAATAGGCATCCTCCCCCCCTTGCAAAACAAAGGTGCGAAAGCCAAGGTCATATCCCGCCTCACAGCATTCCAAAATCTCCGCTTCGCAAAGTCGGTATCGCTCACAGTTTTTATTTGATGCGCGTATGCCGCAATAATAACAATCGTTTTTGCAGATGTTACTAACCTCGATTAGTCCGCGGATAAACACCTCTTTGCCATAGTGTTTTTCCTTTTCCGTGCGGGCAAGGCTTGCAAGATATGCGGCATCTTCATCGGTGGCGTTTTTAATTATTTCAAGATATTCTCCGCGCGACAAAGAATGGTTTTTAAAAAGTTTGTCAATTAGTTTACGCATCGGCACCAACACTTGAAAGCGCGGTTTTAACGCTTACACCCGCGAGTTTTCCAATCTTACCCGCAAGCGATGAAATTGCATCCTGCGGCGCATCAATCGCAATGCTGATAATGCTGATTTTTCTCTCGCGGTAAGGTAAACCCATACGCCCGATTATATATTTTCCGTATTCGTGAAGCAAGGAATTGAGTTTTTCAACCGACTCCTCGCTCTCAACGATAATACTCATTACTGCCACTCTTGTTGCCATTTTTTCTCCTTAAATAACAAATGCCGCTCCCAAAAAGGCGCGGCAAAAAAACTTATATGTTCTTATGTCAACGCCTTTCACGCAGAGAATTCTTTGTGTCAGGGGTTTCTACAATTATTATACAATGCTGTTAAAATTTTGTCAATATATTTATCCCAATATTCCACCGTTTTTGATAGCGGAAATTGCTTCTTTTATCTTTTCGGGAGGCATTGTGAGCGCAAAGCGCACATATCCCTCTCCCGCAGGGCCAAAACTGCAACCGGGGGTGCAAAGTACTCCGCACTCTTCAACAAGTTTAATGCAAAATGCCATGCTATCGGTATAGCCGTTTGGAAGCGGTGCCCACACGAACATACTACCCTTACTGTTGGGAACATCCCAGCCGATTTCGCGAAGTCCCGCACAAAGGGTATCGCGGCGCTCTTCATACATCTTGTTCTGCGCCTTTACCATGTCAAGCGGACCTGTGAGTGCCGCAATTGCCGCGTACTGAAGCGGTAAAAACATGCCAAAGTCTATTTGCTGACGGAGTTTGCGGAACACGCCGACAACATCAGCACGGCCAACAAGAAAACTGATGCGGCCACCGGTTACATTAAAGCTCTTTGAAAGGCTGAAAAACTCAACGCCCACATCCATTGCACCGGGAGTGTTGAAAAACGAATTGCCGCGAGCGCCGTCAAAGATAATGTCGCTGTATGCATTGTCATGGATAATTAAAATATCATACTTCTTTGCAAATGCAACAATTTCCTCATAAAGTTTTGGAGTGCCAACGCTGCCAACGGGGTTTGCAGGGAGCGAAACTATCATATATTTCGCGCGGCGCGCAACCTCTTCGGGAATATCGTTAACATTTGGCAAAAAGCCATTTTCTTTGGTCATTGGATAGTAATACGGCTCGGCCCCCGCCATTTTTGCGCCCGCAATAAATACGGGATAGCAAGGAGTGGGTAAAAGCACCGTATCACCCTCGTTACAAAGTGCCATACCGATATGACCCATACCCTCCTGACTACCCTGACAGCTTGCAATCTGCTCGTGGGTAATCTCAACGCCAAAACGGCTCTTATAATAAGCGCAAACCGCATCAAGAAGCTCGGGGATGTCGCGCAAACTGTACTTCCAGTTGTTTGAATCCATTGCCGCTTCTGCCACAGCGCGTCTGATATGCTCGGGTGTTTCAAAATCGGGCGTGCCAATGCTAAGATTGTATATTTTTTTGCCCGCCGCCTCAAGCTGTACTTTTTTAACATTCAGTTCGGCAAAAATCTCC
>JAZQWE010000338.1:0-1680 GCA_045632225.1 Eubacteriales bacterium
CTTTGCAAACCGCTGTGAGTTTTCGCGAGCGGGCATGCTTTACATCTTCTGCAATCTGACCTTCCATAGTTGCGGCAACAGTTCCCGCGCGCTTTGAGTATTTGAAAATATGTGCCTGCAAAAATCTTGCTTTTTTAACAAATTCTACGGTAGTTTCAAAGTCCTCATCGGTTTCGGTGGGGAAACCAACAATAAAATCGGTGGTAAACTGCACACCGTCAATCGCCGCGCGTACAGCTTCAATATTTTTAAGAGCCATCTCCGCATTGTATTTTCTTTTCATCGCGGCAAGTGTACGCGAACAGCCGCTCTGCATGGAAAGATGAAAATGCGGTGTGAGTTTTTTTATGCTTGCAATTTTTTCGATAAAAGCGGGGCGCATCAGTGTCGGTTCAAGCGAACCAAGACGAATGCGTTCAATGCCCTCTATCTTTTCTGCCTCCTCAATGAGGTCGGCAAGACTTTCGCCCGTATCAACACCAAATGATGCTGTTTCAATACCCGTAAGCACCACTTCGCGAACGCCGCTGTTTGCAAGGTCGCGGATTTCGTTTATCGTGTCAGCAATCGACTTTGAGCGCACATTTCCGCGCGCTTCGGGGATTTTACAGTATGCACAGCGGTTTTCGCAACCGTCCTCAATTTTTACATAGGCGCGTGTACGCGGCGCGCGCTTTATCTGCATCTTTTCAAACGCGGCACCGTCAAGGCTTGAAACTTCAATCCTTGCAACTTTGCGCCCTTCTAACAGATCAAGTGCGCGGTCAACGATTTTAAGCTTGTCAAGTGTGCCGCTGATGTAGTCCACACACTCGATTTTTGCAATGTCATCGGGAGCAACTTGCGAGTAACATCCGCACACCAAAATTTTTGAATTTGGCGCTTTTTTTGCAAGTCGCCTTATAAGCTGGCGGCACTTTCTGTCGCCCTCTGCAGTAACGGTGCAGGTGTTGACAACATATACATCTGCAACACCTTTGCTCACCGCCACAAAGCCGCGGCGCTCGGCCTCTTCAATTATAGCCTCGCTTTCGTATTGGCTGACTTTACAGCCAAGCGTGTATGCGCTGATTGTGTATGCCATTTTTCTCACCTCACCGATACATTTTATCATAAAACCTTTGCTATGTAAATAACAAAAATTACTTGCGATATATTATTTTATATGATATACTATGTAAAGTTTGATAAAGGAGGTACGCTATGCGCGAAATTATAATAGGAAAAAACGATGCAGGGCAACGCCTTGATAAGTTTCTCACCAAATCGCTTTACGGCATGCCCGTATCACTTATGTACCGCCTTATCAGGCAAAAAAAGATAAAGGTTAACCGAAAGAGAGCAGAGAATAACCAAATGCTTTCCGAGGGGGATACGCTTCAGCTTTTCATTGCCGATGAATTTTTTGAAAGCGGCGAAAAAAGCGGCACATCAGAGGCACTTTCAAGAGTGCGAGCAAGCCTTGATATTGTCTACGAGGACGAAAACATAATGCTTATTTCAAAGCGACCGGGCGTGCTTGTACATGACGATAAAGAGGGGCAAAATAATACACTTTTGTTCCATGCCAAGGCATATCTTTTTCAAAAGGGCGAGTATGAGCCGGAGAAAGAGCAATCGTTTGCGCCCGCACTTTGCAACCGTATTGACCGCAATACGGGCGGCATTGTCATTTTGGCA
>JAZQWE010000339.1:0-16544 GCA_045632225.1 Eubacteriales bacterium
GAGAATATCTGCCCCGTGCCATACTTATTAACGACTTAATAAGTGCCTTTGGCAAAGAAAGAGAAAAAAGGCAAAAATCAAGCATAATATACCAAAGGAAAGAAGCCGCAAATCCCCCAAAAGAGGTTGCCTCAGCCGTGACAAAAAGATCGCTTACCAAGCGGACGCTTATGTCAATGCTTTCGATACTGCTATTGATTCCGCTCACCGTTTTTGTCGGAGTTTATTATCTCGGGGACAGAAAATATTATTTTATAAGTTTGCTTATAATTCTTGAAACACTTATACCGTTTTTTGCGGCATTTGAAAGGCGAAAACCAAAGGCGAGGGAACTCGTCGTAATAGGCGTTTTGTGTGCCATAGGCGTTGCGGGAAGAGCTGCATTCTTTATGCTTCCGCAGTTTAAACCTGTTATGGCAATAGTAATAATTGCCGGAGTTTGCCTTGGCGGTGAAGTCGGCTTTCTTATAGGTGCGGTGACCGCATTTTTGTCTAATTTCTTTTTCGGACAAGGGCCTTGGACTCCGTGGCAGATGTTCGCTTTCGGAATAATCGGATTCCTTGCGGGTGTTTTGCATAGAAAAGGATTTTTACCACAAAGAAAACACCCACTTTGCATCTTCGGATTTATTGCTGCCATTGTAATTTACGGTGGAATTATGAATCCCGCTTCGGTACTGATATGGCAGGCAACGCCAAAGGCGGCAATGTTTTTGTCCGCAGGCGCAATGGGACTCCCATTTGATTTGATACACGCAATCTCAACCGCATTTTTTCTATACTTCGCCGCCGAGCCAATGATTGAGAAGATGAATCGGATTAAGGTGAAGTACGGAATAGTGGAGTGATATTTTATCAGTTTTAGCAAAATTATCACGCGCATACAACCGCAGTTACAACAAAGTAAAGAGCCGTATGGCAAGTAAAACTTGCTCATACGGCTCTTTTTCTAATTTTGTGCATGACGCACCGTTGGTGGATGGGGAGGATAAAATACATATTTTACACGCAGAGAAACACGGCTTTTTCCTTGTAGAATAAGAGAATTCACGCGAAATACTATACATGTAGATAGTAACGAAGCCTGCCGCAAACATGGGAGCGTGTTTTTCGGGAATGGAGAAGTTTTCTGTGAGCGTTATATTATTGCAGCCCGCTTGCCGTTGTGGTAAGCGTGAGATTATCCAAGGTAAAAGCATTGCACGTGCAGGATAATGACTATATGGAAGACAGACATATTTTGCCTTATACAGGAAAACTGAATTGGGAAGCAATTATGAAATCCTTGAAAAAGGCAGAATATACCGGTGACCTGACTTTTGAAATTATTAAGTACTTAGACAAATTCCCCGATGAACTTCTTCCTGACACATTGAAGTTTGCCGCTACGGTTGGGAAACACCTTGTTTCGATATATAATAATGGGTAAAGGTCATCATTTTCTCATCATTTCCTCCGTAATTATCGCAAAAGCAAATTTGTTATAGTTTTGCACGTTAATATGGTATAGTATAAAAGCAAGGAGGTGGTTATATGTCCATTGAATATGAGGCTCTTGCAAGAGAATTACTTGCAAAAGAGAATCGCAAGAATATAATAATGGAAGTTTTTGACCATTTCTCGGTCAATTGCATCAATAGCCAAAATCTCGATTCGGAGAAACTTGATGCGTTGATTGAAGAGTTTAACCAGTCAAACGAAGATACCGAATTGCTTTCGCTTATCATAGCGACTGTGCATGCCGCAGTTCAGGAAAATGAAAAAGAAGGGCAGCACTTTGCTTCCCGTATTACGCAGTATCTTGAAGAGCATTATACCGATACAAAAACCGTTTATCAAATTGCGAGCGAGCTGAATATAAGTTATTACTATTTCAGCCATTTTGTAAAACAATTTTTCGGCATATCGGTTAGCGCTTTGCGCAATAAGATTCGTGTTTGCAAGGCGAAAATCGCACTTGTCAATTCTGACACAAACATCTCAACCATCGCTACCGAATGCGGTTTTGAAAGTATATCATATTTTACCGAGGTGTTTAACACCTTCGCCGGAATGACACCTCGCAGTTACCGAGCACAGTATGCAGATAAAATTTACCTTGATTATTACAACGAGGATGATATAACTCTCGCAAATCTGCTTGATAACGTTCACCTAACGGAGAACCTTACCGAGGTTGAGGCAGACTCAAAGATATATGCGGTTTCGATGCCAGATGAAGAATATAAATTTTTGCACGAGGCGGCGATAATAGAGTTTAAGGGAACGCTTTTTGCCTCATGGTACAATTGCCATGAAAAAGAACTAAGCGGACATACTCCCATTCGCGGCAAACGCTCGTTTGACAGCGGCAAAACCTGGTCGGATGTTGAAGTTATCGAAGAGCAACAAAATGACGATGCAAGTATTTTGTACTGTCCGCCCGTGTACGGTATTTGCGACGGCAAACTGTATCTTTTTATCAATGAGATGGTTGCCCCCGACTATATACATGCTTTGAATTTGTATGTATTCGACGAAAATCAGGATAAATTCGTAAAACTTTGGTCAAGACCCATTCCTTTTAAAATAAATACAAATGTTGTTACTCTTTCAAACGGAAAACTTATGCTTCCGGGAAGATGTTGTCAGCTTGACTCTTTTCCCAACACCCCGGCGGTGCTTATTTCGGATAGCGGAAAGATTGACGCCGAATGGCGACTTGTAAAGATAGCTGAAAACGGTGATTTGCCAAACGGCACGGTTTACCGCCACCCTGAAATCAGCGCGATTGTATCGGGGGACACGGTTACCATGTTCTGCCGCAATGACAGAACCAAAGTTCCAATCGTTTATTTTTCGCATGACAACGGCGAAAGTTGGTCGGCACCGTATGCACACGACATTCCGTTTTCAACGTCTAAGATGTATGCAGGCACACTTTCGGATGGCAGAAACTATGTGGTAGGCAACATACGCACGCCGGGCAAGCATACCCGTGCAAGACTTGCCATTTATATTACAGAAAAAGGAAGCAATCTTTTCTCAAAAATGTGCGTGCTTGCAAACGGCGAGCATCCCGATTTTAAAAACAGCGGCACTTGGCATTATCCCTTTGCTATCGAGCAAAACGGACGGCTTAAAATTATCTCTACGGTTTCTTTTATTGACCATAGCAGAGGCGCCGTACTGTTTGATGTAGACACTAACAAAATATAAGGAGAAGAAAATGAAAAAAATTATTACATTTTTTATTTGCATTTCCGTTTTGTTGACGCTTTCGGTAAGCGCTACAAACGTGCGAGGTGATGTAGACCAAAACGGCAATCGCAATGTTGCAGATGTATTGCAGATTGTGCGCTCGTTTTTGAACAAGAGTCCCTTGCAGGGCGGTGACGTAAACCGTGACGGTAAAACAAATTTGCTTGATGCCGTATATGTATTCCAAATGGTTGCAAGCGACTTTAATGACCCCGAGGGTACGGAGGGTATGACACTTCTCGAATTCGTATCCGAAAATCACTCTCCAAAAGCCGCAGGCGACAAAGTAATGCAGGGAATGATTCGCATTACCTCCGATGAGATGAAGGGCACTCACGATGCCGACCATATTTATGTAAACGGCAAGGTATATGCCGCTTATGAGGCAAATAACGAAAAGCCCGGTGACCCCGGTACTTATGAAAAGGAATATGCCGCACTTGCGATTATTGACCTTGAAAGCTTTACTGTAGATAGCATCGAAAAGTTTGCATGGGGCGAGCAGGTATATTCCAATGTAACCATGCGCAAGGGTAGTGCGTACGTACCGCGTATTATCCGCAAGGATGAAGACACGCTTCGTTTCTTCTTTTCCAATAACGCAGTGGATGCAAGCAGCGGATATATCTACTATGTTGATTATGACATTGCTACAACCACCTTTGACGATAGCGCATACCGCCTCAAGATTATGACACCTGGCGGCGCAGTTGATTTTAGCGCAGAGGCGTATGCCGAGCTTTTCCGCGCAGACGGACATGTTTGCGATGACAGTACCATTGGTCACTTCCTCTTTGATATTTTTGACATAGGCGATACTAAATATATCGCACTCAACAACTTCCGCGGTGCGCAGAATTCACTTGCAAAATTCAACGATACCTATGACTGCGTTGAAATCATCGGCAACATCGGCGGCTCTTATGAGGAGCACAGAACAACAGAAAGCGGAATCGTGCAGCTCAAAGACGGCACTTGGATGGCAATCCTCCGTGACCATGCGGGCGATAAGAAATATTCATTCTCCTACAGTGAGGACGGCACCGAGTGGACGGACCCTGCGTATGAAGATTTCATGCCCACGGGTTATACCGCTAAGCCTACGCTTGACCGCTTTGGCGACTACTATTTCATGGGTTACCACGACCTTTCCCGCGGACTTTTCCACATCGCATACTCACTTGATGCGAAAAATTGGACGGTGCTTTATTCCTTCCATTCGGCAACCACTTTCCAGTATCCAAAGCTTGCTATTTATGAAGGACAAATGTATATCAGCGCAACGATGGGCGAAAAAGAGAGCATTTGGTTTGGCAAACTCCCGATTTACGAAAAGGACGGCAACCTTTACATTGTTGAGGAGCATAGCGAGTTTGAAGAATCGTTTAACGACCTTTCCGGCTTTACAGTACTCTATGACGGCGTGCAGACCAATGACAGTGGTACAAAATGGAGCACTTATGTAAAGCGTGATGCCGAGGGCGTATACTTCTATGCTGAAACCGACGGCAAAATGACTGACGATAAGCTTATATTCCTTATTGATACAGTAGGTACCGCGACAAAACTCAGCGCAACCACCTCACCCGATAACCTTATGTTCCGTTTCTACGGCAATTCGCACGTACAGTCGGTATATGCAGAGGGAACAAGAGGTTACCGTACGCTTGCGACCTTTGAGGAGCTTGAGTTCTTTAAGCGCGAAAGTGCAAACGGTACAAAAATCGGTATGTTCTTGCCGTACTCGGCAATTACCGAGATTGCTCCCTTTGCAACTGCCGCAAACGGAGAGTCGAATCTGTACATAGCAATTTACGGTGCTGACGGAAGCTCGGGCAAAGAGTATTTCCCGACTATTGCAGGTACTAAGATAAAGTATTCTAATACTACAACCTATGCGTTATTTACGCCCTCGGGTGAAATAACTGCAAGACAGTAAAGGAGCATGGATATGAAGAAAATTTTATGCACTATGCTTTGCATAGTAACGGCATTTTCTCTTATCTGCATCGCTTCTGCGGCAGATGAGGGCATGTCATTTCGTCAGTATGATGTATACATGACCGAAGAGCCGCTTGGTGCAGTAGCGCAGACGTATGAAGCGTGGGTACTTGTTCCCGGAGAAAAATCCTCGGGTTATGTTATCGCAAACTCAAACGGCCCATACTATCACGGTTTCTATATTATCATAAATAAAAACGGCGCTCCTGTTATCCGTTTTTACGATAAAGAGCCAAACGGTCCCGCATATACCGCTTATACATACACCTTTTCAAATGCAAAGGTGCAGGGAAACGAGTGGACTTTCCTTGCAATTGTTGCAGATGTGAAGGCACAAACCGTTTCCTGCTATATAAATGGCACTCTTGCAGAAACGCTGGAGTTTACTTATGCTCCCAAGGTTTCCCCAATGCCGCTTGTGCTCGGCGGTGATAACCTCCCCGGCAACTCCACTTACTTTAAAGGAAAACTTCGCTCTGTCGCACTCTTTTCAGACGCGCGCAGTGCTGACGAAATCAAGGCGGATATGCTTGGTGCAGATGCAAACGATGAAAACCTTCTTGTATGCTACGACCTTTCAAATTCAACCTTTGGTGATGATGTAATCGTAGATAAATCTGGCAAAAACTATGTGCTCCGTACAGAGTTTTGGCAGGATTATATCGAGCCTGTTACCGATTTTGCATATTCCTTTGCGGTAATCGGTGACCAGCAGAAGGTGACAAGTCTTCACAAGGATTATGTGCATTATATGTACGATTGGATTTTGCAAAACAAGGACCTTAAAAACATCAAGTACCTCATAGCGCCCGGTGACATTACCGACCTCCGTACCGATAACGCGTGGGAATGGG
Source organism: Eubacteriales bacterium (assembly GCA_045632225.1). Classification (GTDB taxonomy): domain Bacteria; phylum Bacillota; class Clostridia; order Oscillospirales; family CAG-272; genus UMGS902. Next base: position 6,096 of record JAZQWE010000339.1, read on the forward strand.
AACTTGCAAAGGCACAGCTTGAGCGTCTTTCGGGCAAAATTCCAATGGCAATTGCGCAGGGGAACCATGACTATGCAGATCCTTTTGATCAGTACATGAGTTTTGAGGGCAACACTTCGGATATTGTTGGCAGATATCAAGAAAACTCCGTTTTAAATGTTTATAAAACCGCAAAAATCGGCAAAACCGACTATCTCTTCTTGACGCTTGAATACGGCCCTACCGATGCTGTACTTGAGTGGGCTTGCAGCGTTGTTGAACAGTATCCCACTCACAAAGTTATTATCAATACTCACTCCTTCCTCCACGGTGACGGTACTATTACCGATGCAGGCGACTTGTATGCCCCTTCGGGTAGCAGAAATAACGGTGTGAATATGTGGGACAAGTTTGTCCGCAAGTATGAGAACATCGTCCTTGTAATTTGCGGTCACATCGAAACGTATAAAACTCTTGTAGTAAAGTCCGTCGGCGATAACGGCAATGTGGTTACGCAGATGCTTATCAATCCGCAGGCACTCGATATGCTTGAGCCTGCAGGTATAGTAACCGTGCTGTATTTCAACGAGGACGGCAATGAGATTACCACCGAGTTCTTTTCAACTGTGAGAAAACAGTATTATTTGCCTGAAGTATGCCGCACCACCGTTTATGTCGGTGAGAGAAGCGGCGATGCAAACGGCGACGGCAAGGTTAATATAGCCGATGCAATGCTTGCGGCTGTTTCTGCAACAGGCGGCGAATTCTATAAGAATGCCGATATCGACGGTGACGGCAAAATCACCATGAAGGATGCGCTCGGCATTATCAAAAATACGGTTAAAGGAGAATAACAATGACTAAAAGAATAATTACAATACTTGTTTTAGTTTTGTCGCTTTCTCTTTTTGCGGGCGCGGCAGAAATTTCTTCGGCAGACGATATGCTCACGCTTATGAACACTCCTTCAATGTGGGCAGACAGTTATACACTTACAACCTCTATCGATCTTAGCGATACTACAAACGGTCTTACGCAGAAACCTATCGGAAATACGGCAACTCCATTTACCGGTAACTTTAACGGAGGCGGTCATATCATTAGCGGCGTTGCTATTGACGGTGTTGCTATCGGCATGACCGACAACGTTGGTCTTTTCGGATACATTAAAGGTGGAACTGTAACGATTGAAAACCTCACCGTAAACGGTACTGTTAGCGGTAGTGGTGAGAATATTGGCGGTATCATCGGTCATGCGATCACTACAAATATTACTATAAAAAACTGTACCAACCTTTGTACTGTTAACGGTGCTAAAGATTTTGTTGGCGGTATTATCGGCAGACTTGATTTAAGTTCGGAAACCGCACTTGTTAGCGAATGTAAAAATACGGGTGCAATCGCAGGCAACAGTTACGTCGGCGGTATTGCGGGATTTTCCTCCAACACAAAAGGCTCTACCACTATTGAAAAGTGTCTTAATACGGCAACGGTTACAACCGTTGGCGGTGCATCGGCAGGCATCGTTGGATATTGGCGCGATAAAACTGCTACTTCGGGCGACTGCTTTGTTCAGGATTGTATAAACACCGGAACCATAGTTGCAGGTACAAGCGGTTACTCTGCAGGTATTGTTGCACACGGTGCGGGTGCAGATGCTGCATATACCGTTACCCGTTGCTTTAATACGGGATCGATTACTTCAACCAAGTCAAGCTACGTGCGTCCTATAGTGGGTAGACCTGCCGCAAGTTCGCTTGTATTCGATTGCTATTATACCTCTACCGATACATACGTTAAAGACACCACGGGCGGCGGAGAAATCTATGTTTCGGATGCTAAGGTAGCGGCAAATGTTTCGGCTCTCGGCGATGCTTTCGTCCTTGTTGACGGCTACACTCCCGAACTCAAGGTTTTCCATACCCACATTTTCGAGTATATCTCCATCGGTGCAGAGCATAAATATGTTTGCTACTGTGGTGAAGTTGTACTCACCGAAGAGCATAACTTTGTAGGCGGCATATGCGACAAGTGCGGTGCAGAGCAGACCGTTTGCTCTCACGAAAACAAGTATGAAGTGATCGAAAGCGCTCCTACTTGTGCTACTGCAGGCGTGAAATACGAATTTTGCCCCGACTGTAACCGGAAGGCAGGCGAGAATATCGAAATTCCCGTTGATGATGCGGCTCACGGCGGTACTCTTGCAATGTTATTTGCAAACGGTGCGGTTAACTATATTTGCTCGGATTGCGGAAATACCGTATATGCCGACAGCGCACTTCTTACCACTGTTTATGTTAGTGAAAACGGCAAAGAACTCGCAGGAAACATTACCGAGCAGATTGGTACCGTGGCAAATCCTTTTAAGAACTTTACCGAGGCTATGCAGTATGCGGCATACAATGGAAACGATGTAACCGTTACAGTTTTGGATAGCGCAACCACTCCCGCAAATTATAAAACTCCCATCTTTACAAATACCATTACCGTGCGCGGCGGCACGCTCAACACCAACACACGCTTTATCATGAACGGTGCGATGGTATTTGAGCATATCTGCTTCTCCGACAGCGCCAATCCGTTTATTGCGGCGCAGGAGCACAAGCTTGTAATGGGAGAGGGCATTACCGTTTCGGGCGGCGGCATTTATCTTGTCGGCGGTTACGAAAACGGAAGTGCTTCAAACAGCTCAATCCCCTCTACCGGATATGCAACCGATATCACCATTCGCTCAGGTGTGTACCGTACAGTTATCGGTGCAAACCGAGGTCTTAGCAGTGCATATTCGGGAACAATTGATATTACTATCGGTAAAACAAATGAAGGTGATGTTCTCCAAATTGTAAATACTTTTGTAACCACTTCGCTCAATTACGATGGCGGTAACAACGTACGCGCAACGCTTACTTTTGACGGAAATATTGATTCTATCGCAGATTTTTATGCTATAAGTGCGGTTGCGGCAACGGGTCACTTTGATGTTGACGTTGTTGTACGCGGCGGCAATGCGGATCTCGGCAAACTTGCAGTCGGATTTAAAGGAAACGACTATACATTAAACGTATACTCCGACTCCCGTGTAGACGGTGCAGATGCATTTGCGGCGGCAATCATCGGTGAAGAAAATGTACAGCCCTATAACCGCTATTGTCTCAAGGTAAACGGCGCACACCCCGATACAAACGCAGACGAAGTTTGTGATGTATGCGGTGCAATCATCGGATGCAATCACGAAAACGGCGAATGGATTGAAATTTCTTCTGCAAACTGTGCAACCTTTGCAAAATACACATGGTATTGCGCTGACTGCAAAGAACTTATCGAGGATATAACAAAGGACGGCGATGCTTTTGCCGCAGATATCCACGTTTCGGACAACTACGAATGGAACTTTGACGGTGAAAAGTATTTCTTTACATGTACTGCTTGTAAAACATCGGTAGAACAGAATGAGGCACCCACTGTTTATGTTTCTGCAAACGGAAATGACAAAAACGGCGGTCTGACTGTTTCTGCTGCGGTTGCAAGCCTTACCGAGGCGGTTAGTCGTATTGCAAATGTTGGCGGTACGGTAGTGGTTTGCGGCACTTATCCGCTTGAAAATACCACTCTCCCCACATATACAAAGCCTATTACAATTCGCGGCTATGATAACGGGCTTGAAAGAGGCGGTTTTACAATTTCTTCAAAGACTCTTCTTTCACTCGGCGGCGAAACCGTGCTTGAAAACCTTCGTTTTAACGGCACGGCAATTTACATCATCGCATGTAACTGGAATGACATTACAATCGGTGCGATAGAGGCAACGGGCAATGCAAGTGCTTATGTAATTTTAGGTAAGTATAATATCAAAGAAAACGATGATGCTCCCGCAAGTGCAACGCTCACTATCACCGAGAATGCATGGGTGTCCGATCACGCTTCAGATACCTCTACGGCTACTCGCTTCTACTCCCGCATTTATCTTGGAAGCGCATTTGGTGCGGACGGTATTTCGGCATCGAACAAGACAGTTACCCTCAACGCAACAAACGTGGATATTGGCACACTTTATACAATGTCCACCACCGCCAATTACGCAAACTGTCCTACCGAAAACTGTGAAGCAACCGTAAATCTTTACGGCAGAAGCAGAGTGGACATAGGCCGTACGGGCGATAAGAATGTGAATTCGAGCGACGCTGTCGCTTCTCTTGGCAAACTTACTCTTAACTTCTTTGACAATTCAATTATCGGCACAAGTTACTATATCCGCAATGCAGAGAACACCGTACTGAACATTGCCGGTTCCGCTGACGGCAGAACCGTTCCAATGGATATTGGATTTGACTTCTATTCTGTTGGCGACTTTGCGGCAAGCGAAAAGGAAATGAATGTAGACTTCCGCTACAGTACACACAGTTTTGCGGCGGCACTTACCGAACCTCTTACCTATAATGCGGCGGCAAATGTACAAAAGATAGTCTCTGTAAAGAAGGCGGATGAGTGCGTATATACCGCTAAGGTAATTGTTGAGGCAACACCCGATGAAAACGGTGTTAAACTTTACTCTTGTACTTGTGGCAGAAGATATGAAAAGGAATATGTATATTCCTGCGACGAAACTACACATCTCTATATTGCAAATGCAGGCGGCTCGTACATTTGCAAGGTTTGTGACAAAAACTTTGCAGAAGTTAGCGGTGACAATGTATTTGCAATTTCCTCGGCGGCAGTAGAAAACGGTGTTGCAACCGTTACCGCTACCGTAAACGGTAATTTCGCGGCGTCTCTTGTAAATGTAACTATGCCAATCGGATTTACTTTTGCAGATGCCACTATTCCCACCGTTGACGGCTTTGCGCTTATAGGCAATGCAAACGAAAATGTATATGCAATTTCAATTCTTTCAACCGATGCCGCGGCAAAGGATGTAGATGCCGAAATCAAACTTGTATTCGCTTATGAAAGCGACGCAGAGGCATCTGGACAACTTGTAGAAATTACCGCTCCCGAACTTTACGGTAGCGATATGGAAAAACTTATTGCCACCACAGTTTGTGCCTTTACCGGCAGAAGCGATTGCGAGCACTCTGACACCGAGGACGTAATAACGCTTGCGCCCACTTGCTCTGTTACCGGACTTAAAAAGGTAATTTGTAAAGAGTGTCAAACCGTTCTTGCAATGAATGCCGTTGTCAAGGTTGACCCTGCAAATCATGCCGACTATGCGTGCGTATCTTCCGAAACCGGAGTCATTTGCTCGGGTTGTAAGGCAAGAGTAGAGGCTCCCGTGGTTCCCGTTTTGCTTGTTGCTACTCCCAAGACGCTTGAAAACGGTGCGGTAGAGGTTGTTTTATCCGTTAAGGCGACTACCCCCATTTTTGCAACAAGATTTAGTGTGGACGCTCCCGAGGGATTCACTCTTGTTTCGGCTGAGTCGCTTCTCGCTGACGAAACAATGTTTACCGTCATCACTCAGGATAACATTTCGCTTCCTTTTGAGGTAGTTGTTATGAACATGACCTTTGAGAATGAAGTTATTGATTTTGCAGTTCTCAAACTGACTTTCGCAGTAGAAGATGCGAGTGATTATATGGTATCTTTAAATGCGCTTGAAACCTATAATTGCCAAATGGAGGCAGTTGATACCTTTGCCGTATCTGCAGACGCTTCAGTTATCGGTCACGTTCATACCGAAGAAATTATTCTCGGGGTTGAACCTACATATGATTCGACCGGTCTTACCGAGGGCAAGAAGTGCTCGGTATGCGGCGAGATTCTCGTAGCGCAAGAGAAAATCCCCGCACTCAAGCTTATAGGTGATATCGACGGTGACAAGGTTGTTACTGTTAAAGACGTATTGATCCTTGTCCGTGCACTGGTTAACGAAATCACCATAGAAAACGGCGACGTTAACGGCGACGGCACAGTAGGCCTTGCCGATGTTATCCGTGTAATAAAGCTTATTACACAGTAATTGAATAGCAAAATAGCACTTGCAGAAATGCAAGTGCTATTTTGCTGCAATTCGCCGACTCTATCCTTGACGAAACGGGTGGCTATTTTAGCAAATTTCTTAAATTTAGGTCTTTATGGTAATCAAGAGCAAACATACGCAAAGTGCCTTATAGCAAGTAAAGCTTGAACTTAGGCACTTTTTGTTTATTTCACGCTGGGCGCGATAGTGTAGGGAACCGTGTGGAGGCTTTTTACTTTTATGACTACATTTCAAGTACTAATTTCACATTTTTTTATAAATTATTTTTGTCTTGTGCAAGATATATGCTTGGTGTATTATATATATATAACTGCGAATACTAGTACTTTTTTTGTGAATAAATACTATAAAACTTGAAAAAGAGGTTTGAACCATATGAAAAAATTCGTTGTATTTCTTGTTTGTGTAATAATCATGGCGGCACTTTCCTTGTTTGTATGCGCCGCACCTGTTGAAACCATTACTGTAGTAACTGGAGTTTCGACCGAATCGTCGAAGCTTTCTTCGATCAGTATTGGTGATAAGGGGGTGTTTTGCGGTTGGTTCACTACCTCCGATGCCGCAAGCAAGCTTGATACAACATATGCCGCTATAGACGGATACGAGGGCACGGTTTACGGTGCGGTTATTCCTTTTACCGACGAGCATCTTGATTTTATCGGTGCCGAAATTCGTACAACTGAGCCTTGCGGATTGCGTTTTCTTGCAAAAATAGACAAAGGTCTTATGAAAACTCTTCAAGGTTTGCATGAAAAAAATCGCAAAGGCGTAAACGGAACTTTAACTCCCAAAACAGAGAATGAAACAGGTATCGGATACGGCATGGTTCTCGGCTTGGACTCAAGCTATAAGATTCCTATGAAAAAAGTGAGCGGCGCAACCGTTATTGACGGTGTAAACGTTCCCGGTGTATGCACTTATGCCGAGGATGCACTTGGTATTACCTATACCGCTACTGTTATCGGTATAGACTCGGACTCCGTGGGAACTGAAATTGCGGCACGTCCGTATATCACGTATGCCGATGTAAACGGCAATACACATACCGTTTATTACTCTCATGACGGCAGTGCAAATGCCGCATACGGCACGTCCATTTATGATGTTGCAGAAAGCGTGGTAAATAGTTCTTCTGCATCTTTGGCAGATAAAGCGGTAGCAAACGATATAATTTCGTCATGCACAACCGAACCCGCCGCTAAACTTACCACTATCGATGAGTTGAACCTTTATTCAGAAAACAACAGTACTGACAGCTCAAACGCATATATCGAGCTTGACAGAAGAACACTTATCGGACTTGATGAAACTGTTAATGAAAGATATCAAAATGCGTTTTACCCCCGTATCACAAAAGTAAAAGATGACCTTTATTTGATGACTATTCAGTATGCACAGGAAGGTATCCATCTTTATTACGTTACAAGTACCGACGGTATAACGTGGGGCACTCCCAAGGTGCTTTACAATGCGGCAAACAGCATCTTTACTTATACGTCGGGCCCACTCAAAGGAACTGAGGATTCTTATTTTTCAACTACTGCAGACCATTGCTTGCTTGACGACGGAAGCATTATTTGCGTTTACTCACGCCGTCCATGCAACGGATATGCACTCAAGGAATATGCAGGACTTTCAACTCTTGAAGTTGTAAAGGGAACAGTGAGCGGTTCGTCCATCAAGTGGTCAGAACCCATATCCGTTTACCACGGTCAAAACTGGGAGCCTGAAATTCTTCAGCGTTCGGACGGAACCGTTGAGATATACTTTACTCATATTGCACCGATGCTTTATAAGTACGGTTTCCAGGATAGCATGCGTTCAAGCGGTGTTGCGATGATTTCTTCCGCCGACCGCGGAAACACATGGACCCCCAATGTAATGTCGGCGCCTTATGCCGCTAAGCGAGTTTATCAGTTTGCAGCGGGCAACCTCACCATCAGCGGTAAATCTGTTCCTTTTGTACACGGACAGATGCCCGGCGTAGTTGAACTTGCCGCGGGCGACAAAATGATGCTTGTTGCAGAAACAAGAACCATTGACCGTAATTACCACATGATAAGCAAGGCATATTCAAATGCAGGTTGCGAGTGGACCGAGCTTGGTATAAGCGAAGCAGGACCTTCTAATACCGCAAGTGACGTGTTTAGAGGTGCTGCTCCCACACTTATGCGTTTTGATTCGGGCGAAATTTTGGTTACTTATAATTTAGAAAGTATGATTCATGCACGCCTCCTCAATAACAGAGGTACTAATATGGGTAGCGCATATGAGTCAAATATTTTCTATAGCGATTCGAATACAGACGGCGGTTTCTGGAGTTCTTCCTCCCCCATTGGATCGCATACTGCGATGCTTGGTATGACATATAGAAAATGGAAGGGACTTGCTTATACAACTTCCGGCGGCGATATAACGCTTCACAATACCACCGTTCTTGGCAAGGTAAGACTCAATCATACTATTGATGCAACCGAAAAGACCGTTACCGTTGACGGCAACTTGAAGGATTGGAAATATATTGATGACGCTCTCTTTGTAGGAAGTCAAAATAGCGAGCTTCAAGCAACATACCGTTTTGCTTATGACGATAGCTACATTTATATTGCTATTGACCGTATGGATAACGCCAATAACGACGGTGATAAAAATTATGTGTACATTGCAAATGTTGGCAAGTACACAAATATTACCGTAAGCAGCGGCAAAAATTCACTTCCCGACGGAGTTACTTGCAGTAATAAAAAAGTAGAGGGCGGCAGAACGTTTGAGATTTGTATCGACCGTACCGCGCTTGGACTTAACGGTGATTATATCCGCGTTTGTCCCGGATTTACCGACGTTGCGGCCAATATCGATGACCGTATTAACGGCATGTCGGTTTCCGATACTTTCACATGGATAAAGATCAATCTTGATTAATGGAGAATAGTAATGAAAAAAGCAATATCAATCCTTTTATGCCTCGCAATGGTTACTGCAATGTCCGTTGTTGCGATGGCGGCGGGGGGAGAAAATTATGTATCGTTTTCTTCTGCGGAAATAGCTTTTCCAAAAAATCCGCATATCGCAGGTGATTCTAACGGTGACGGCGTGGTAAATGTTATGGACGCTGTCACTTCAATCAAATTAATTTCCGGAACTCAAACAGGATACCGTTATGACAGTGTAGACATAGACGGTGACGGAATCGTAAGTTTAACCGACGCCATCTTGATAATCAGACATATTTTGGGCGAAGACGTTGGTCTTGGCAAAATCGTAAGCTAAAAGGAGAAAACAATGAAAAAATACTCAAAAATACTCCTTGTTGCTATGCTAACCGTATTGCTTGTAAGCTTTTTTGCTTTCTCTGCAAATGCGACAACATACACCATTAAAAGCGCAGAAGATTTTGCAACTTATTTGTACGACAGCTCGCTTTGGGGCGGAAACCATACTTATAACATCACAGTAGATAGCATTGCTCTTACCGATACACAAACACCTATCGGTAACAATTCCACACCGTTCAAAGGCACAATCAACGGTGACGCTGACGGTAACGGTACCCCTTGTACCATTAGCGGAATTAATATTTCTGCTACAACTGCATATACCGGATTTTTCGGAGCGGCGGCTAACTCTACCTTCAATGATCTTGTTTTAAAGGGAAGCGTTGCGTCTACTTATAAGGGCACCGACTCTGAGTATAACGGCATTGTCGGCGGTCTTCTCGGACGTTCGAGAGGTAACCTTACCGTTAAAAACATTGCTTCGCACCTTACTGTTACTTCAAGCGGTAGCGCAGTCGGCGGTATCGTAGGTCAGGTTTGTATGAATGTTTCGGGTTGTACAATACTTATCGATTCGTCTTCAAACCAGGGTAAAATTACCGGCTTTAAGCATGTTGGCGGTATTATCGGTCGCGTTGGCGGTGTTGATACTTCGTATAGCTTAAAGGGCACGGTTAACGTTACTAACTGTAAAAATATCGCAACCGTTACTGCTTCCGATAATGTAGCGGGTGGTATCATCGGTTATTTCGATTACCGCAATTCAACCGATGTCGGTACCCTCAATTTGACCTATTGCTCAAATACCGGTGAGATAATCGGTGGCAACTATGTTGGCGGTATCATGGGGCTTTACCTTGCATTTTCGCAATCGTTTAATGCGGCACTCAAAATGAAGGTGCTTCACAACCGTGGCGATATCAATGCAACCAACGGTGACTATCACGGTGCCATTGTAGGTTTTATTTATGTTCCGATTCTCAATTCCTCTACCAAGAAGCCTGCAAATACATTTACTCTTGAAGACTGGCAGCACGTTGGTCTTGATACAACCGAAGCACTTGTGGGTGCTATAGGCGAACCTGGTTCGGGTCACTCTGCGGCGGCAATTACCATTTCCCGTGTATATAACATGGTAGGTAAGCAAATTCTCCGTACAAAGGATACCATCAGCGGCACCGTATCGTTCAACTCCAATAACATTACGCTCAATAC
>JAZQWE010000340.1:0-4225 GCA_045632225.1 Eubacteriales bacterium
TTTTTGATTGTTGCTTTCAAATTTATAATTGATATGTTTTTATTTGTTGCCAATTATTTCATCCAAAAGAAATGGGTATTTGGCAAAAAATAATTGAAAGGAAACAAAGATGTCATTACCTACAAACAACGGCAAGCGCACTTTGCGAAAAGCCGTAAAAACTCCCGATGCTTTATCTGCACCCAATGTTAAAATTGAATCCACCCCGCCTTCAAATCATCCGCGCAAGGCGAAAGTCAAAAAAGGTCAGTATGGCATTGGTAAAATTATCGGCAGAGTGTTTATAACGCTTGGTGTAGTTTTAGCGTTGCTGATTTATGTTGTTTATTCAACGGTTTCAACTATTGCAACAGGCCCCAGCGTTACAATGCGTGATCAACTTGTTCTTATGGCGATGCAAGCAAGTGCAACCAAGTGGGTTCCCGGTTTGTTTTTGCCTAAAGACACGGTTGAGCAAATCGTGGCCGACAGCAAAAAAATCAATACCGAGGTTATCGCGCTTGACGATTATGTAACACCATCGCAGGGCGACGAGAACGAAAGCATTAAAGATCCGTTTGAAAATGCAATTGATGGTATGCTTTTTGAAACCATAAGCGGTAAAACATATAAAGCGTATGTTTTGCTCGTTAAAGACCCGTCCCGAATTTTTGTCGGAACATCAAGCGACTATAAGAGCAGAAAGCCTGGTATGGACATTTTTAATATTGCTAAAAAATACAATGCGGTTGCCGCAATAAATGGCGGTGAATTCAGCGACCCGGGCGGAGTTGGCGACGGTAGCGCACCTCTTGGAATTACATATTCAAAAGGCGAACTCGTTTGGAACGATGGATATACAAACAGAACCTTTATTGGAATTGACAAAGATAACAATCTTGTAGTTTCTGAGGGAATGACCAAAACCAACGCTCAAAATCTTAACATTCGTGACGGAGTATGCTTCCAAAACGGAAATGTATTGATTACCAACGAAAACGGTGAACTCACACTCCATCGTGCCGACAGCAACACCGGTACTGCACAGCGAACAGCAATTGGTCAGCGTGCTGACGGTACTATGATTTTACTTGTAACTGACGGCCGCACCGCTTCAAGTATCGGTGCAACCCACAACGATGTTATTGATATTATGGTAAATTACGGTGCCGTTACCGCAGGAATGCTTGACGGCGGTTCGTCATCAATGATGTACTATGAAAACTATTTCGAAAAGTACGATTATGACAAAAACGAACTAGACCAATATCAGTTAAGAGGACTTGTTAACAAATACAAAGCATTTACAAAACCTCGTTCAATTCCCACTTTCTTTATCGTAGGGGGTGAGCAGTAATGAGAAGAAAATCATTCTCCGCATTCTATGCAATTTTAATTGGCATTATCATCTTAACCGTTATACTTACACATATTGGAAAAGCTTATTTAAAGGATATTCTTGTCGAATATGAAGATTCACAATACAAATATGTCGCTCAAGACTTTTTTGACAATAACTTCACTTTTGGTAACGGCGAAACTCTTGCAACATTATTCGAATCGCAAATTCCAAAACTTGAAACTAAAGAAAGCTTTGCAAGATATTTATCAGAAATAACAGACGACAAATCTTTTTCTTTGCAACTTACAACTATTGGCCTTGGTGAGGAGAAAGTATACAATGTTCTCTGCGACAATGTAAAATTTGCGACATTTAAGCTTGAAAAATCAAGTGAAAAGAGCGAGCACGGGTTTGACCTTTTTAGACCTTCATCGCCTTCTTTCAACGAAAACCTCTTTGAGAGCTATTCAATCGAAATACCGATTGGATATACACTTAAAGTCAACGGATTTGATATTGACAACTCATATTGTTTAGGGGATGAAATCATTACAACTTCGCATGATTTCATGCCCGACGGCGTAAACGGCATAACATATACAACTTATGTATTTGACAAGCTTTGCTCAAATCCTGTTTTTGAAGTTTCTTCTGCAGAAGGAGTAATTTGCGAAACAACTGAAGAAAACGGAATTTTCCGTGCTGATGTTGCTTACAGCAAAGAACTTGAGAATAAGTTTTCAGAATATGTTATCGAAGCCACAAAAGCCTACGCATGCTACATGCAAAAAGACGCAAACTTTGGTAAAGTTTCAAAATATCTCGACACAACATCCCAACTCTATACAAATTTAAGAACCTCGCCCAACTGGATGGTTATAGATCATCAGAGTTACGGATTTGAAAACGAAAAAGCATACGAGTTTTATGACTACGGAAACGGTGTTTTCTCTTGCAGAGTTACACTTGTACATGTACTCAAATATCCTAAACTCGATGACTTTAAAGATACCATTGATATTACATGGTATCTAAGAGAAGTTAACGGAAAATATCTTATCTACAATTCATACACCAACTAATAAAAAGGACTGCTTTGCAGTCCTTTTTATTTCCAAAAAAATACAGAATATAATCGTTGCTTTTGCTAAAACTAATATCGTGACAGTCACAAAAGGAAATAACCAATATGACTTTAAAGAGATTTTCCGCGTGCTTAATTGCTTTTCTTTTTGTACTTTCGTTTAGTATGCAAACATTTGCATCAGAAGAGATAAGTTGGTATTTTAAAAAGAATAGCGAGCATAAGCAACCAACGCTTGACAAGCCACTCGAATTTATTAACAATTACAGTTGTTATTACCTTGACAAAAAGCATAGCGACAATGACAATGAAAAGGTTATATATATAACCTTTGATGCAGGATACGAAAACGGTAATATTGAGAAGATACTTGATGTTTTAAAAGAGAAAAAAGTCTGCGCCGCTTTTTTTGTACTCGGTCACCTAATTGATAAAAATACGGACCTTGTTAAACGAATGGTAAACGAAGGACACCTCGTATGTAATCACACTATGTCACACAAAAACATGGCTAAAATCAAAGACAGCACAGAATTTAAAAACGAATTGATAAAACTTGAAAATCTGTATACAGAAAAAATTGGCGGCGAAATGCCAAAATTTTATCGCCCTCCCGAAGGGCGCTTTACAGAGGACAATCTAAAAATTCTTGAAGAAATGGGATATAAAACCGTACTTTGGAGTTTTGCTTATGCCGATTGGGACAACAATAAGCAACCCTCAGCGGCATACGCCACCGAAAAAGTAATTAACGGTACCCACAATGGAGAAATCCTATTGCTACACCCCACATCAAAAACAAACGCTGATATTTTGAGTAAACTTATAGATGTTTGGACAGATATGGGATATAAATTCGGTTCACTGAATGATCTATAGCCGTTTCACCACCGCTTTTTAGCGGTGGTGTTTTTGTAATACTTTCAAGACAAGCCTCATACAAATTAGTATATGTATAAAATTGCGAGGATTTCTCATGGATATAACGCTTGTCTATCGGGTAATTGGTGTGGGAATTATTGTGATGTTTTCAGGGCTTGTGCTTGACAGAGCGGACCGCAAAGAACAATCAATGTTGATTTCGCTTTCAGGGATAGTTGCAGTTTTGCTAATGCTTACTGACAAACTTTCCGAACTGTTTGAAAAAATCAAATTTATTTTCGGAATATGAGTGAATTTATTGGTATTTGCGCCTTTGCGGCCATTTGCAGTTCTTTAGTGCTAATGATCTCAAAAAGCGAAAAAGAGCTTGCAACGCTTATTTCTGCAGTTTTATATATTCTTATCATGATATTTGTTATCACACGCACCGGCGCAATTTTAGAAGCGGTAAAGGCACATTTCAACCAAGTTCTAAACATTCAGCATTTCAAACAACTAATTAAATGTGCAGGGATAGCGATTTTATCAACTGTTGCCTCTTCTATTTGCAACGAAATAGGTCAAAAGGGAATATCGAGTGCCATTGAAGCCTTTGCGGTTATTGAAATATTATATATTACTACGCCTCTAATATTTGAACTATTTACAAAACTTACAATTCTGATTGGAAAATAACATGGAAATTGAATATTCTTTAATTTTAAATGAAGCAAAAGAGATCATGAAAACAAACGAGGCTTTTATGCTGTTGGATTCTTTGGCAGATACCCCTCCAACAACAGATGCTCCTTTTGCAACTTTATCTGCGATTTTTAAATTTGGATTTAAAAATGTTTTTCCACTCACAGAGATATTCGAAACTGTTCTGATATTTATAGTTATATATTTTTTTATTAACATTTTAAAAGATATATTTAAAAGCAGCGCCGCTTTAAATG
>JAZQWE010000341.1:0-4595 GCA_045632225.1 Eubacteriales bacterium
TCATTAAATGCCCACAAATCCTCAATAGAGCCGCCGCCGCGCCCGATTATTATCACATCGACATTTCTTTGTGAATTGAAATAATTCATTCCGTCTATAAGCGAAGGAGCCGCAACTGCGCCTTGAACAAGCGCGGGGTACAAAACAACCTTAGCATACGGAAAGCGTCGACCGAGGATGTTTATAATATCCCTTATCGCCGCGCCCGTAGGCGATGTTATAACGCCGATACGCGTTGGAATCTTAGGTAACGGCTTTTTGCGTGATTCATCAAAAAGTCCCTCTGCCGAAAGTTTCTTTTTAAGTTGCTCAAAAGCAAAATAAAGCGCACCGATTCCGTCGGGTTCCATTGATTCACAGTAAAGTTGATACTGTCCATCACGCACGAAAGCAGAAACTCTGCCGCGCGCTACGATTTTCATTCCGTTTTCGGGAACAAAATTTATTTTAGATGCGGCGCTCTTGAACATTACTGCTTTTATAAGCGAACCTTCATCCTTGATTGTGAAATAAAAATGCCCCGTTTTGTAATGGTTTGTAAAATTTGAAATTTCGCCCTTAACCGCAACTTTGGAAAGAAATCCGTCGGAGTCAATCTTTGCTTTTATATATTCGTTTAGTTCGGTGACGGTTATTGCACCGTCGCCGCTGTCAGGTGTTCCGAAAATTTCATCAAAGACACCCATTGGTTTCTCCTATCTGTTTTTTAAGTATTTTAGTCTTGCAAGTTCGGCAATACCGACAGCATTGTCAGAAGAAAGTGCAGGTTCAGCAAAATACACATTTCCGAGAGTTTCAAGCATGGCGCGGATTTTTTTGTTACTCATAACGCCGCCGCCGAAAATTATAGGCATATTTCCGTAAATATTTCTTACATCTTCTGCCATCTTAAAAAGTGTTCTTGCGACAAAATCAAGTACAAAGGCACTTGTTTTTGCCTTATCATTGCTTTCAAGATATACCTTTGCAGAAAGATTCTCAAGTCCCGAAAGATTGCAATATCCACCATCAACACTTATCTTTGCCTTTTGCACTTTGCCGCTGTATGCGCTTGCCGCTTCTTCAACATACACTCCGCATGGGAACTGCATACCCATCATAACGCCCGCACGGTCAATCGCTTGACCCGCGTTGAGGTCGCGCGTTCCACCAACGATTTCAGTATCAAAACCGTTGTCACCCACTTTGCAAAGCAAAACCTCGGTGGTGCCGCCGGAAACATGAAATGCCAAGAACTTGTCACTTGCAACATGCCACGCGTCCGCTGAAGTAAGCGCCGCAGCTATGTGTCCGCACTGATGCGAAAAGGGATATGCATCAATGCCCCTGCCTGTTTTAAACGCAAGAGCGGTATCAGCGCCGCAAAGAAAACACGGCATATATGACCCCTCAACATTTCGCGGTTTTGCAGAATATCCTATCGCAACAACCTCGTTTGACAAAAGCGCTTCTTCTGCCGCAGTAAGTATCTCGGGCAAATTTTTAATATGTGCAAACACCGCATCACTTTGACGAAGACCGCACTCACCCGCGTTCACGGGCAAAAGCTTTTTAATGTTTGCTACAATACCGCCGTTTTCATCAACTATACCAAACGATGTTGTGTAGTTGCTTGTGTCAATACCGACAAAGCACTTGCTCATTTTGCAAGTTCCTCTTTTACAGAGTTAAGCACTCCGTTTACAAATCCCTTTGTCTTTTCATCGTCATACGACTTGACAAGTTCAACCGCCTCGTTAATCGCAACGCTCGCGGGAATGGAGTCGATATAAAGCATCTCATAGATTGCAATACGCATGATTGACTTTGCAACCTTTGCAATACGCGAAAGTTTTCTGCCTTTGGCGTACTTTTCAATATATGCATCAATCTCGTCTTGTTTTTCAATTATTCCAAAAAACACGGTCTTGATGTACTCGTTTTCTTCAATCTCGCGTGCGGCAATCGCATTTGCATAGAGTTCGGTTTTATCCTCATAGCAATCATACTCATTTTCAAAAACAAGGCCGAGCACAGCCTCTCTCGATTCGCGTCTGTTAAGCATATTTTCTCCAATCTTTGTTGTGCAAAAATACTATATTTATCTAAATATATATTATATAATAATAAGCGCATATTGTCAATGAATATTTATTGACAAAACGCCTTGAAATGTATAAGAAAATGTGTTAAAATTGCTTTACGAAACCACCCGGAGGACACAGCAATGGATAAACTAAAAAAATTTTTCACCGATTCGTGCATACTTTTCACTCTGTTTGTATTTATTTTATACATAGCGGGACATATATTTGTGTCAACTTCGATAACCATAACTCTTAAAACTGCTGCGCTTTTGTTTTTATGCTGTATGGTTCTTCGCGTATTGCACGCTGTACTTTACATTAACAAAATCCCTAAATTTGCAAGAATTTTTTTACACTATCTGCTTGTTCTTGCGGCGGCATACATCAGTTTTGCGCTTATTGCAAAAATCGTTTCAAACTCTCTTGCAACTTTTGTTCTGCTCTCGGCTGTTACCGCAGTTTACTGTGTTTTCACCGTAACAATTACTGCGCTTAGTCAAAAGTCCCAAGAAAAGAAAAACCAAGATTCAGAATACAAGTCTATTTTCTAAAATACGCGATGTTTAAAGCACACAAATACACACAGGTGCTTTATGCGTAACACGGAATTTTTACTTGCGGCAAGTTGCTTTTTAGTTTGTCTTGCCATTCTTGTTTCTCAAAAACAACACCTGTACACCGAAAATGATGTACAGGTGTTTTATTATGCTTTTGCAACCGAAAAAAACATTTTAAAAGAAACTGCACACGGCGGTGCTGAGTACCTTAACAAAATCACATTTCTCGGCGACTCACGCACATACGGACTCAAGGCGTTTTCAATGCTTGAAGGCGGAGAAAAAACCGCAAAAGTATGGACACCGAAAAACGGTACGATGTCAATGTGGGATGTACAGTATCAAAAAATACTTTTCCCCGAAAATGATACCGAAATTACCGTCGCCGAAGCGGCGACAATTACAAAACCTGAAATTTTAATCATTTCAATCGGTTTTAACGGTGTTGGAATGGTTGATAAAAGTTACTTTTCAGGAGAATATAAAAAACTGATTCACTCAATAAAAATCGCAAGCCCTTGCACAACAATAATTTTGCAATCCATTTTTCCCGTCTGCCGCTCATACACGGATATAAGCAATGAAGAAATTGCAAAAGGCAATGACTGGATAATCGAAATTGCAGAAGAAACCAATTGTTTTTACCTAAACACCGCCGAAGTTTTAACCGATGAAAACGGATTTTTAAAAAAAGAATTTTCTACCGACGGTTATCACCTTAACCCCCTCGGTTTGGATGTACAACTTGAATATATTTGCACTCACCAAACAAAAGGTTGCCCGATATGAAAAGAGTTTGTTTTTTAATTATTTTTTGTTTACTCATAAGCGCATGCGAAAGCGTCAAAAACGATATGCCCGTACAACTTGTTGCCGAGAAATTGGGAGAAAAAATAAGCGATTTTGAACACCTTGGCGCAGCAAGTGCAGATTATATAAAATATTGCATGCAAAGTGACCTTACCTTGTACGCAGAATACACGGTTCTTTACCCTTTTTCGGGCACAAAATATAATGAAATAGGGATTTTCAAGGTAAAAAGCAATGTTGATTTATCAAAAGGTTTAAAGGAAGTAGAAAACTATCTGTTGTTCAAAAAATCCAACTGGGATACACGGTATAACAGCCAAGAACTTTCAAAAATAAACAACGCTAAAATATGCAATTTTGGCAACTATATTCTATACACAATTCTCGCAGAAAATGAAGAAAGCGCGGTAATTAAAGAATTTAAAACCGTGCTGAAAAAGTAAAAAAGCGACGGCTTTGAGCCGTCGCTTTTAAAATATTAGTTGTTCTTTTCAGCCTGTTCGCGTGCGTGCTTATCGATAAGCTTGTGTACGCGCTTTGCAGGGTTAAGAAGATTGCTGATTGTAGCATCGTGATTAAGAGTGTCAATGAGGTATGCAACATACTTGCACATATTAACAGACTGATACCACTCTCTTGTCTTGAGTTCTTCTTTGCCGTATACCAAGTTAGTTGTGAAAATCTTGGTAAAGATGCCGTTTTCATACGCCTCATCAAACTTATCAAGACCGTTGCAGAAAAGTCCGAATGTGGAGAATACGAAAATACGGTTTGCACCTTTTTCTTTAAGCTGTATGCAAACATCGAGCATGGATTCGCCCGAAGAAATCATGTCATCAACAACGATAACATCCTTGCCCTTGAGATCTCTGCCAAGGTACTCATGTGCCTCAATGGGGTTCTTGCCGTCGATAATTACAGAGTAATTACGGCGCTTGTAGAACATACCGAGGTCAAGACCGAGAAGTGATGAGTAGAACATACATCTGCTCATTGCGCCTTCATCGGGAGAAACAATCATAAGGCGGTCATGAGTAAAGGAAACATCGGGAACTGCCTTTACAAGTGCCTTGATCATCTGGTACGTGGGTCTTACATTGTCAAATCCGTGAAGCGGAATTGCATTCTGAATCTTGGGGTCGTGTGCATCAAAGGTAATGAT
>JAZQWE010000342.1:0-2852 GCA_045632225.1 Eubacteriales bacterium
AACAAGAAAAACCTTATGGACGAACTTGCTAAAATCAACCGCGTTATCTCACGCGAGCTTCCTGATGTTTCAAGAGAAACTCTGTTGGTGCTTGACGCAACGACCGGCCAAAATGCAATTATGCAGGCAAAGGAATTTAAAGCGGTTGCGGACATTACCGGCCTTGTGCTTACTAAACTTGACGGTACCGCAAAGGGCGGTAGCATTTTCTCAATTAAAGGCGAACTTGATGTACCCGTTAAATACATCGGTGTTGGCGAAAAGATTGATGACATGCAACCCTTTAGTTCCGAAGATTTTGTTCGTGCGATGTTTGAATGAGGTGTAAAATGAAGCTTTTACTTGCCTCTCACAACAAGAAAAAAATTGCCGAACTTCAGGCGCTTATGAAAACAGTTTCGCCTGACATAGAGGTTGTTTCTATGTCGGATATCGGTTTTACCGACGAAATTGTTGAGGATGGTACAACATTTGAAGAAAATGCACTTATAAAATCGCGCACCGGCGCAAGACTTGGATATATCACAGTTGCAGACGATTCGGGCCTTATGGTAGATGCGCTTGGCGGTGCTCCCGGAGTTTATTCTGCAAGATATGCGGGAGAAGAATGTCGCGATGAGGAAAACAATAAAAAATTGTTAAGCGAACTTTCCAATGTGCCCGAAAACGAGCGTGGCGCAAAGTTTGTGTCTGTGGTTGCATGTTCTTTCCCTGACGGCAGGGCGGATATTGTTGTACGCGGCGAATGCCATGGAAGAATCCTTGAAGATTATAGAGGAAATGGTGGCTTTGGATATGATCCGCTTTTTTGGTATGAGCCTTTTAAGAAATCGTACGCCGAGATGACAGCGGATGAAAAAAACTCCATAAGTCATCGCGGTCATGCTATGGAAAAATTCGCAAATGAATTTGCAAAAATAAAATTTTAAGGAATAATTTATGCTTACAAGTAAACAAAGAGCAAAGCTTCGCTCTATGGGAACCTCGCTTGATACAATTTTTCAGGTTGGCAAAGGCGGTATTAGCGAAGAAACAGTAAAACAGATTTCAAATGCGCTTGAGGCAAGAGAACTTATCAAAGCGCGAGTACTTGAAAACAGCGGATATACCGCAAGAGAAGCGGCAGATACCATTTCTGATGCTACCGGTGCTGATGTTGTATCTGTTACCGGTACAAGATTTGTTTTGTACCGTCAGTCGCAGACGAAAAAGAGGATTGAACTCGATTGAAAAAATACAAAAGACTTGCAATGTTTGGCGGTACTTTTTCGCCTATACACAACGGGCATTTAGCGGCACTCAAAGCTTATGTCGAACTTGTGAATCCGGATGCGGTTTACATTGTTCCTACGGCGACACCGCCGCATAAAATGCGTGAGGATTCGGTCGCCGACGATGATCGCTTGACTATGATTAAACTTGCCGTGGAGAATCTTAATCTCAAATGTGAAACGGTTGTTTCGGATATTGAGTTTGTTCGTGGGGGTAAAAGTTATACGATTGATACGGTTGACGAGTTTTTAAAGTTTGCGTATGAGGTTTACTTTTTTTGCGGTACCGATATGCTTTTAACTGTTGACAAGTGGTATAATCATGAAAGGTTACTTAAAATCGCTTCAATTGCATATATGCAACGCGAAGATGATTTGCGTTATGATGCTGAAGTCGCAGAAAAAGCGAGATTGCTTTCCAAACTCTATGGAACAAAAATCGTGGCTCTACCGCCCGTTTCCGAAGAAATATCATCAAGCATGGTGCGCTCTGCTGTAAAGAACGGGGAAGATATATCCCGTTTTGTTCCTAAAAAAGTTGATGAATATATCAAAGAAAAAGAATTGTATCGATAAAAGAAGGTGTAAAAAGTGGATAGCGGTAAAAAAATAGATTCACTACGCGAAACTGTCAAACAAAGGTTAGGTGATTTTCGCGCAAAGCATGTGCTTTCTACTGAAAACGAGGCTGTTTTGATTGCTGCTGAGTATTTACCAGAAAAAATGGAAAAAGTAAGGATATCCGCGCTTTTACACGACATAACTAAAGAATATGATACAAAAAAGCAGTTGCAAATCCTTGAGGAATTTGGTATAATAATCGACAATGTCATAATGCATTCGCCAAAGGTTTTGCATGCGTTAACTGCGGCTCTTTTAATACCAAGTGAATTTGCCGAGTTTGCTGATGATGAGGTTGTTTTAGCTGTAAAAAATCACACTACGGGAAATGCTCAAATGTCCCTTTTGGATATTATTATATACTTAGCTGATTATATTGAGCCGCTTAGAAAATTTGATGATTGCAAAAAGTTGCGTGAGTATTTTTGGAGTGGAATAAAGCATTGCAAAACAGAAAAAGAGAAGCTTTTGCATCTATACAAAACAATGGTGATGTCATTTGATTTAACCATTGAAAACTTAATTGCAGAACAAAGTGTTATAGCAGAAGAAACATTTACAGCCCGTAATGCTTTTGTGTTGAAATGTTTGAATATTTCAGAGGAAAATTTATAATGAGCGAAAAGCAATATAAGAAGGTAAATAAGAAGCCCGATAAGGCAGGAACTTTGGTTGTTGCGATTTTTATAACATTGTTTGTGCTTTGCGCCACTGTTGCAGGCATATTCATTTTCTCAAAGCCAGATCTCAGCGGTCGTAGGGAAGAGAGTGATTATGTTGATTACCATACAGATGAAGCGGGTAACAAGTATGTAACCTCGGTCAATGAACAGGGCGAAAATGTTATGGTTGAAATTGACAAGGTTGCCAAAGATAATCACTATAATTTTTTAGTTGTCGGCAAGGACAGAGCATATTTTAATACTGATGTAATTATGCTTGTTTCTTTTGATACCGACA
>JAZQWE010000343.1:0-8270 GCA_045632225.1 Eubacteriales bacterium
CAGCACAGCAAGTATAAGGGAAAGAAATCTTTTGGAATTTCTCATGTGTGTTCTCCTTTTTCAAAGTTTTCGGCGGTCTGCGCCGCCGTGCTTTTATAGTAACGCATGTCGACTCCGTAGCGCAAGGTGTGACAGAACTTTGTAAAGGAGCTGTAATACTAAAGTGGGTTTATATTTGTTTTTTGTAATATTTGAGCCAATTTGTGGTTTTGATGGGAATTATACCAATACAACATTGATGCCATACGCCGTTGTCATTCTAAGAATCTGCGAGCGCAGCGAGTCTATGGCGAGCCCATTCATCCGATAATAGCTTTCGGTTCGCTCGCCTTTGGTGTTTGCATTTCATGCAAACACATTTAAAACCCATTAAAAGTGGTCTTAGAAAAACCGCTTTCGCGTTTTTCAGATCCTTCGGCAAGCCTCAGGATGACAGCTTGGTAAAATGCGCGCACAAATCCGTAGGGGATGTCCCCCGGACATCCCGTTTTAACCACGCTTCATGCGGGGCGTCGAAGGCGCCGCCCCCTACTTGTCATTCTGAGCGTTTCCACAAAATAAAAAGGCATGCTTGCGCATGCCTTTTTAAAATTTAGCGAGTTACAATAGGATTGTAATAGGAATCGGAAGGTTCATCCTTTGCCTCAGGGATAGTATCGTTTGCACCGATAACACCCTTGTTTACGCCTACACGGATTACAACTGCTTCAACGCTGTCAGTCTTTGAATCGTAGTAGATGTAAGAGTAGTAGGTAATCTGGATACGGGTAGAGCCTTCGTATGACCAGATGGTATCACCGTCTGCATCAACTGCAGGAATGAGGTAGTCGGACCAACCGTTCCAACGGAAGAAGCCGTGGCTACCGATAAGACCGCTCTTACCTGCGGTGAGAGCAGTAACGCGACCGTTACCCATTACATCAGCAATATCCTTACCGTCAATGGTATGTCTTCTGATGGGGAATGTGCCCTCGGGATAACCAAGTCCCGCTTCACGGTCTTCGAGAGTAACTTCTGCATAGGACTTACGGTTGGATTCATTATCCTGATAGAATACATAAGCATCTGTGTAGCAGAACTCATCGGGGTCTACATCAACGCCCTCATCAAGGTCGATAAATGTTACCTTGAGGGAGCTTACGCTACCGTATATCTTGTCGGAGTCAGCATCATAAGCGATGGAAATTGCATTTTCGTCGCCGGTAATTCTGCCGTCGCCGTTTCTATCCTTTTCCTGAGTTACAAAGCTGATCTTATCCTTTGCCGCAAGGCGTCCGAAACCGCCGTAGTGGTACTTGCCGTTGTTAACAAATACATCACCGAAGGTGGTAATGCCTGCATTGTTATTTTCTGCATCGTAGTAAATTACACCCTCAATAGAGTTGATAATTTCGGTTGCAGGAGCTGCAGGAGAAGTGGTAACGAGAGTGATTGTTTCGGAAGAACCGGTAACGAGGTTGTAAAGACCCTTGTACTCGTGAGTATAGAGTTTCTGGCCGTTTTCGTTTTCTGCGATGGAGCCGTCAGCATTTTCAAGTGCCGCAGAACCCTTGTAAGAAGAGTTTTCGAGCATGATGTAGTAGGAAATTCCGTTGTTAGAGTTGTCGATAGTGCTTGCGCTCCAAACGCTGTTTGCACCGTTAAGGTAAACATTGTTTGCGACATCTGCACCAACATAACCGGTGGGGTCGAAAATTGTAATCTGGTCATCGGTGGACTCGATTACGATAGCCGCAGAAGAGAGCCAGAGTCTGTTATCATCGGTGGAGTAGTTGCCGAGCTCGCCCTTAACCATTACATAACCGTCCTGAGCGATAACGGTGGAAACGGTATTCTTGTTGGTGGTAACACGGTCGGTGGATACACCTGCAGCGTTGGTACCAACAAACTCGGTGGACTTGTTATAAGTAAAGTAAACAGAAGGAGTGGACGCGCCGTTACCAACAGTCTTCACGGGAGCGCCGATAACATTGAATTCCTCGGTGCCGTAAGCATAAAGCTCATGCTTGCCGTCATTATCCTCATCGAGAGTTGCGTAAATTACGCCGTTGTTTGCAAAGAGGTCACGAACATACCAATCTGCCCATACAAGCGCCTGCTTGTTCTTCCAGTTGTTGAACTTTTCAGTCTTTTCGGTGGAAGTTGCGGGGGTTGTGGTGGTATCAACAGAAACATAGGTAATGCTTTCAACCTTAATATCGGAATATTCGCCGGTCTTAACATCGAGAGCGCTTACAATTGCGTAATCGTCACTAAAGGAAATCTCGGTTGCATCCTCGTTATCCTTAATGCGGTTATCATAAGTCTTGTTGATATCAACGATTACAAAGTCGCTGCCAACAAGCACATCGGTGTCACCGTAAGGCTCAAAGTAAACGATTTTGCCATCATATTCAATATACTTGATATTATTTGTGCCCTTCTTGTAGTTAGCAACCATAACCTTTGCATCGGTAAGAGTGGATGCATAAGCACCTTCGCCAACCAAAAGACCGGTGTTGCCGCTCATCTGGCCGGGAAGACCAACGCTTGTAGCAGCGCCGTCAAGAGTGTATGTCTGCGCAACAGGGCGGTAACCGCTGATGCTGCCGAGCTGATATGTGCCAAGGTTTTCAATAACTTCGAGTTTATTTACAAGAGGATTATAGTAGTAAAGCATGAAGTCGCCGTGCTTGATGTCATCGCCCACAACAGTTACATTTGCGGAAAGTTCGCCCTTGCTTTCGGAAACTTTGAGAGTGGTGTTACCGGGGGTGTACTTGGTGTAGGATACGCTTGCAGTACCTGCTACAGTAGTGTCCTTGCCAAGGAAGTACTCAACAAAGTGGGTAAAGTTATCAGCGGTCTGATTTGTAGTGCTTGTGGTATCGTATACACCTGCGGAGTAGTACTGACCGAGCATTACATACTTTGTACCGCCGTAGGTACGCTCTGCATACTGTGCAAAACTGTAGGGTCTGTAAACGATCATATCGTAGTTGCCATCGTTGTTATAGTCATAGCAATCGAGTGCAAAGTAGGTGTTTGCATTCATTGCCGCACGAAGACCTGCAACACTCATACCGTTGCAAACTGCAGTAGCAGCGTCGCCGTATTGCCAGATATATGCATACTTTTCAATGTCAGCAACAGTCACAGTCTTTGTACCGAGAGTGAGTTTTGTTACAGCATCGTCAAACTTAACAAAGTTAAGCTCGCCAAGGTTTTCGTATGTAACGGGCTTTACGATGTCAGCATGTACAATCTTGCAATCCTCATCATCAAGCTCTGCCTGAGTGGGGGTCTTGTCATCAAATACAACTGTAAGGCACTTACCGATAAGGTCAGCTTCGCTTACATCAGCGGTAGCAGTACCTTCAACCGCAAATGTCCAAGTATCGCCAACTACAGTAACGCCGTCTGCATTGGGATTGAGGGCAACAGCCTTGATGTATCCCTCTTCAGCGGTTGAATATGTTGCAACATCTGCGGAGTAGTTTTCGGTAGCAACAATTTCAAAGTACATGGTGGAAGAAACATTAAAGTTTCTTTCAAGATATGTTTCCTTTGTAGAGTCGCCTGCGGGAGCGGAGCCGTTATCTTCTCTTACAGCATCGATAATTGCCTGGAGCTTGTCATAGTTATCCATATCAATATCAACAATTTCAGTAGTAAGAGCATCGTATACCATCTGCGCGGTCTGTCCGCGGTTGAGGTAGTCTGCACCCTTAACATTTGCAAGGTCAAGACCGAGTTCCTTTACCTTGAGAATGTAGGACATGGGGTATGCAGCCGCCATATCGCTGGTTTCGTAGCCGAGAACGCGAACAAGCATTGCACACATATCCTGATAGCGGATGCCATCGTTATAACCAAACTTGGTATTGCTATAGCCGCGGATAATATCCATATCGGCAACCATGTCAATTACGGGACCGTATTCGGCAACATCGGCAAATTTTGCACTTGCACCGGTGCCCCATGCGCTGTCATTGGTAATACCTGTATAAAGGCGCGCAAAGAAAAGCGCCGCCTGATAGCGCTTGATGGGTTCTTCAAGGTGAAGGTCGCCGTCACCGTAACCCTGCATAACCCCGATTGTTTCAAGATAGCTTGCGGAGGTACCGTAGCTGAGGTACTCATCCGATGAAGCGATAATGAAAATCTCAAGGCCGCTTGCCGAAACGAGCATAAGTGCCGCAAGCATTACAGCAAGCAAGAGCGATAAGAATCTTCCGTGTCTTTTCATACTAAAATTCTCCTTTTAAGCTTAAATCGCCGCAAAATGGGCATAACTACCCCATAGCGATAAGTTTCCTAATAGCATATTACTACATATTGACAAGTTTTACAAGTGTTTTTTTCTTTTTTTCATCATTTTGTAATTTTATACACAGTTTAGAAATGAAAGGGGTGTTTGCAGGGGCGTCAAATAATGTTTCTTCATGCGGGGCGGCGCCCCCCCACAAGGTTTTGGCGTATCATCACATCCACCTTCATGCAAAAAAGCGGGGAGTAACCCCGCTTTTTGCACAATTTATATATGTTATCTGTTTTTATCGGACTCGCCCATTCCGTACTGGCTCATAAGGCGCTTGTTGAATTCCTCAGCGGTGTTGTAGCCCATCTTTTTCTGACGGTTGTTCATCGCCGCGATTTCCAAAACCACCGCAAGGTTACGGCCGGGACGGACGGGAATGGTCAAAGAAGGCACATTGATACCCAAAATATCCATTGTTTCCGACTCCATGCCAAGGCGGTCATACATTTTACCCTGCACCCACGGCTCAAGTGTTACAACAAGGTCGATTTTTTCGGTGAGTTTTACCGCGCCCATACCGAAAAGGCGGCGAACATCGACAATACCTATACCGCGCAGTTCAACATAGTGGCGGATAATCTCGGGCGCGCTGCCAACGAGCGCCTTTGCGCTTGTACGCTTGATTTCAACGGCATCGTCAGCGATAAGACGGTGACCTCTTTTAACAAGTTCGATTGCGGTTTCGCTCTTACCTACGCCGCTGTCGCCGAGGATGAGCACACCCTCGCCGTAAACCTCAACCAAAACGCCGTGGCGCGTAAGGCGTGGAGCAAGCTGTACATTAAGATATGCAATCATCGCCGCGATAAATTCGCTTGTGCGCTCGGTTGTACGGAGCACGGGCACATCATTGCGGCGCGCGGCGTCAACCATAATTTTAGGCACATCAAGTCCCGAGGACACAATTACCGCAGGAATATGCATTGCAAAAATATCATCAAGGGTATTATAATCGCCCGCTGCTTCCTTTTCCTCAAGGAATTTTATCTCCGCGCGACCGAAAATCTGCATGCGGTCGGCATCAAAAAGGTCGAGATATCCGCAAAGCGGAAGTCCCGGACGGTTAATCTCGGGCGAAGCAATCATAATATCCGCCGGCTTTGTGGGCATGTATACTTCTTCTAGTGTAAACTCGTTTATAATTTGCTCAAGTGAAATGCTGTATTTTTCCATGTCTACCTCCGAGAGTTCTCTATATGTATAATATTACCACTAAAGTCACCTATATGCAAGGACTTTTTCAGCTTTTTGACGAAAAATTGTAAAGTCTTACCATCACGGTTGCCGCCTCGGCGCGGGTAATGCCTCCCTCGGGGCGTACCGTGCCGTCATCATAGCCGGAAACAAGCCCTGCGGCAAGCGCTTTTTCAAGATTTTCAAGTGCCCAAGGGGCGATTTTGTCGCTGTCCGCAAAGTCAAGCGGCTGAATTTCGACATTTTCGATGAATCCGCCGAGCACATAAAGCGCCTCTTGACGGGTAATAGAGTCACGGGGAGCAAAAATCACCGTATCCCGGGGAGTTGTGCGGCCACGCATCAGCGAAGCGCCAACTGCCGCGCGGACATAGGGCACCGCCCACGGAGCAATTTCATCGCTGTCCGCAAAATCTATGGGGGTTTCGGCGTATTCCTCGGTGTCAATCTTTAGGTAATTCACCAAAATTTTTGCAAATTGCTCACGGCTGAGCGCACCGTCGGGCGTGAAAACGAGTTCACCGACCAAATTTTCGCTACCGCTGACAACTCCCATATATGAGAGCGCGTTTACATAGTAACTTGACCAATGCTCCACGGTATCGGCGTAGAGATTTGTTTCAAAATTATCACAGAGCATAAGGTCATAGAGTTCCACGCTCTCTGTTGCATTTGAAGTGCTGTAGCCAAGAAGAGTAACTAAAGCGGCACTTCCCTTTTCAAAATCAAGGGGAAGAGTCAAGAGCATTTTGCCGTTGTAACTTGCAAAATCGTAGTATTTTTCGTAGTAAAGCGTGATTTCCTCGCCGTTTTCAAGGATGAATGTAGCATGCGGCTCGGCATCTCTTGCAATGCCGCTTGTCCACAGCCAAATTCTTCTGCCGCCAAGGCCGTTTGATACAAACGCGCCCTCATTTACATTGATTTTTACATCAAAAATCTCGGGAGCGGCTGTTTCTTCGGGTTCACTCGGCTCTTCAAGTTCGATTGTTTCCTCGGGCACGGTTGTTTCTTCGGGTTCGGTTGTTTCTTCAACAGCCGTAGTTTCCTCTAACGCTGTTGTTTCTTCAATCTCAACAGTTTCCTCAACCGCTGTTGTTTCTTCAACTTTTGTGGTTTCTTCCGCAACCGTGGTACTGCTTATGTAGAACACTTCCCCGTCAAAATCAACGGTATAACCCTCGTTTTCTACATAAATCTCCTCTGCGAGAATTTCTGCAAGTTCAAGCGAGAGTTCATCGTCAAAGAATACGGGAACTTGCACCGAGTTTTCCAAAAGTTCAAGCACCAGCGTGCCTACAGCGCCCCCGTTTTCAGCAAAAATACGCACGGTATTGCCAAACACTTCGGCACTTATACCCTCGTTATCGCACCAAACCGTGAGCAAATCGCCCGTGTATACCTCTTTTTCACCGAGCAAAGCGCGCACATTCAAAAATTCGGTTTCATTTTCAAATGCAAGCACAATTGCTTGGTCAGCGGTGATGGCATCGACTATACTTGTTACGCTCAAAAACACCTCCGCTGTGACAACTTCGTCACCAACTACCGTTTTTGCGCGCAAAACGCCCACGCCGTCGGCATTTGCCGCGGTAAAGTACGGCGCACCGTCAACAAAATCCACTCTACCGAACAGTTCATCAACCTCAAAATCTACGGTTTCGGGGAAAAATTCGATTTCGACCGCTTCGCCTGCGCCATCAAAAAGCGAAAGTTCAAGCGGCATGGTTGCGCCCGCAAGCACAAGGTCGCTTTCAAGCACGATTTCAAATCTGTGCAAATTTTCCGCCGTATCGCGGTTTTCGTACAGCGCAAGCGCGTTTGGCACCTTGCGCTCCACCCCGTCGGAGGGTGAGTTTACAATCATAGCGCCCGCATCGGTGAAATGCACCATCACGCTTGAGCCGCCGCCGTCAAGATTTATCGCGCTTACACAGCCGAGCGAGCGCATCGCCTCGGCAAGTGCCGTCATTTTCACACCGCTTGAAAGCGCGGAGTTTCGCCCGTCAATCACGGCAAGTATGATTTCGCCGTTTTCGGTAATGCCCATGGCTGTACGCGGGTGGCGCGCGGTTTCGAGCGCCTCGTCATTTATATTGTCGGCAATTTCGCCCTCAAAAAGGATGATGTCGCCGCCGCCAATGGCATTTTGCGCGCTTGCAAACTCCTCTGTGCATGTCGCGCTTATATAAACCTCTGTGCCCACCTCAAGCACTTCGTAAAGTGCACCCTCAGGGTATGCATCGGGCACCGTAAGCACGGCACAGCCCTCGGGAATTTCACCGTTTGAAGTTTCGCGGCGCACTTCAATTACCGTGCCGAAAGTGTCCTCGACAAAGGAAATTTCGCCGTCAAGCGCAATTATGTATTCCGTGGAGGGAACGCTTGCCGAAAGGCGCGTAGTCGCCCCAAAATCGCGCGTTAAAAGGTACGCGCCGTAAACGGTTGGGTATTTGTTAAGATAGCTTACAGCTAAATTTTGCTCGCCCGAGATAATGCTCACGCTGTCGCCGACGGTGCCAAGGAATGCGCCGCCGTATTCGTCAATGCCGATGGTACTGCGCCCATCGGAGGATGAAACAACACGCCCGTCCTCAATGAAAACGCCCATCGGAACGCCCGTGGATGTGCTGAAAAAGTCGGCATTTACCGCCGCAACAAGGCGGTTTTCGCCGCCGTCATCCACCATTGAAGTGATTTTTGCGCGCTCGCCAAATCTTGTGCCCACATTTTTGCCCAAAAGGAGCGCGCCGCGCGTGGGGTCTGCCTTTATTAT
>JAZQWE010000344.1:0-4831 GCA_045632225.1 Eubacteriales bacterium
GTTTTTATTATATCGCTTGTAACTGAAGGTTTTTGGTACGGAATTGTTTCGGCAATAGCAAGTGTTGTAACTATTAACTATGCATTTACATACCCTTACTTCGGTATGGATTTTTCGGTACCGGAAAGCATTTTTTCTGCAATCGTAATGCTCATTATTTCTTTTTTGACAAGCACGTTTACAACACGGCTAAAGAATTGGCAGATTTTGAAAATCGAAAGCGAGAAAGAGCGCACAAGAGCAAATCTTTTGAGAGCGGTTTCGCATGATTTACGCACACCGCTTACAACTATATACGGCGCAAGCTCTTCAATTATTGATAATTACGATAGATTAAGCAATGCACAAAAGCTGCAAATGACCGCAGGAATAAAAGAAGATTCTGAGTGGCTAATCCGTATGGTAGAAAATCTTCTTTCTATTACACGCATTGACAGCGGTGCAGTAAAACTTATCAAAACGCCGACGGTACTTGAAGAACTGATTGATTCGGTTGTTCTGAAATTCAAAAAAAGATATCCCGAACAGCAAGTGGATATTGACATTCCCGAGGAATTGATTGTTATCCCCATGGATGCAATTTTGATAGAGCAGGTAATTGTCAACATTCTTGAGAATGCCGTTCATCATGCAGTTGGGTTTACAAAAACTTCTTTGCGCGTGTTCACTGCTGACCAAAAAGCAATTTTTGAGATAACGGATAACGGTTGCGGTATTCCGCCGGAAAAACTCGACAGTATATTTATGGGATACAATGATAAGGATACAGGTACATTTGATACACGCTCTCGCAATGCGGGTATCGGACTTTCCGTATGCGCAACTATTATAAAGGCGCATGGCGGTAATATTATGGCAGAGAATGCCAAGGAAGGCGGCGCGACATTTAGGTTTTCACTAACGACAGAGGAGGCTGTAAATGAATAATAACAAATATAAAATCCTTCTTGTAGAAGATGAAGCAAACATACTGAATTTTGTTACAGCGTTGCTTGAAGCAAATGAATATCAGGTTGTATCGGCTAAGAATTATCAAACTGCGAAAACGATGTATGCTTCGCATATCCCCGATCTTGTTATTTTAGATCTTGGTTTGCCCGATAAAGACGGAAGCGCTTTGTTAAAAGAGGTGCGGACAAGAGATGTCACTCCGGTTATAGTTCTTTCTGCGAGAAATGAGGAACGGGAAAAAGTAAAACTTCTTGACATGGGCGCAAACGATTATGTTACAAAACCGTTTGGCTCTGACGAACTGCTTGCCCGTGTGAGAACCACATTGAGGAACAACAGACATAGTGCGCAAGCAGGCCGTTTGCCAAGCGGAAAATTTTCAGTCGGTAACCTTGTTATTGACTATGATGCCCGTCAGGTGTACATTGCTGATGAAGAAATCAAACTGACGCAAACCGAATACAATATTGTGTCGTTTTTGTCCGAGAATTGCGGTAAAATGATGACATATGCAGCCATTATAAAAGCAGTTTGGAGAGAACCCCCCGACGATTCAAGTATAAAAAAACTACAGGTAAATATGGCCAATATAAGAAAAAAATTTGGCGCGCGCCCCGGAGAAATGAGTTATATTGCAAACGAACTTGGCGTTGGATACAGAATGAACAGTTAAATAAAAAGCGATATGCGGTCTTCAATCACATATCGCTTTTTTCTTAGCCGCACCTTTGCTAAAATTATTATATTATATTGTATAGTGATTTAATTATGTTTTTCTGATATCTTGGAAGGAGAATTCTATGTTTTCAACAAGCGAAGTTTTGCAACTTTTAGAAAGCCTTATTTGGCTACTTGCCGGTGTTGGCGTGTTCATCGTAGGTATGAACTTTATGAGTGATGCGCTTGAAAAAAGCGCCGGTAACGGTATGAAAAAGATGCTTGGAAAAATCAGCAATAACCGTTTATCGGGCGTTGGAATAGGTGCAGGTGTTACGGCAATCATTCAAAGTTCGTCTGCTACCTCGGTAATGGTCATCGGTTTGGTTAATGCCGGCGTTATGACGCTGATGCAAGCAACACCAATCATTATGGGTGCTAATATCGGTACAACTATTACCGGCGTGCTCGTTGCACTTAAAAATGACTACTTTAATATGCTCATGTATCTTCTTGCGTTTGCCGGAGTCATGATGGGCTTCTTCAAAAGCGAAAAAATAAAAATCGCAGGACTCCTTTGCTCTGGACTTGGACTGATATTTGTCGGACTTGAGGTTATGAGTAGCGAGCAAGCTTTTGGAAATCCGCTTGTCGAGGCTATGTTTACAGAGGTGTTTAAGGCGATTGATTTTCCGCTGCTGCTCATATTCGTAGGTATAATTTTTACCGGACTTATTCAAAGTTCATCTGCAGCCACGGGTGTAGTTATTACAATGGTGGGAACGGGAGTGCTTCCTCTTGACCTTGCTTTGTTTATCATTCTTGGCGCCAACATAGGCACTTGCGTAACCGCGCTTCTTGCATCTGTAGGTGCCAGTGCAAATTCTAAGCGTGTGGCGCTCATACATTTTACATTTAATGTTATCGGCACGGTGGTGTTTACCGCAATTATATGGATATTCAAAGAACCTGCGGTAGATCTTCTTGTTTCTTTATTTCCGGGAAGTGATCCAATGTCGCTTCAAATGCGAGTGTCTGCATTCCATGTTATATTCAATGTTACAACAACTCTATTGCTCATTCCATTTGTAAAGCAACTTGTAAAATACTCTTGCATCGTTATCAAGGACAAAAAAGAAAACGGAAACATCTTGTCGCTCAGATATGTTGATGACAGACTTCTTACAATGCCTTCGGTTGCGCTTATGCAGGTGAAGAAGGAAATGGATTATGTTTTCGGATTGGTAGAGGAAAATATAATCCTTGCGTTCGTTGCAATGGATAAAGGTTCGGCCGAGTGTGACGGGCGGATTAGAAAAAATGAGGAAGTTATCGACTTTACCAACGGTGCGCTGACAAGGTTTCTGATCAAATTGTCTGCAGATGTTGAGCCCAGCGACGAGAAGGTTATCGGTGCATATTTCCATGTTTTAAACGACCTTGAACGCATCGGTGACCATGCGGAAAATTTCCATGAAATAGGCATAGAGATGATAGATAAAAAAATATACTTTTCCGAAAAGGCACAAGGAGAAATTTTATCTATGCGAGAAATTGTTATGCAGATGTTCTACATAGCAAAGGATGCCTTTGAAAATCTAAACAAAAAAGAATTGGCAACGCTTGCAAAATTAGAGGAAAATGTAGATATTAAGAAAAAAGAACTTATTGCAAGTCACTTTGCCCGTCTTGCTGAGGGCAACTGCAATGTTGATGTAAGTCCGTATTATTCTTCGGTGGCAGTAGGACTTGAAAGAGTGGCAGACCACCTTGTGAATGTTGGGTACAGTATCGTTAACCCCGTCGGCTCACAGAAAGAAATTTGAAAGGAATTTTAGAATTATGTATATAGCTTTAGCATTATTTGCGCTAACTTATGTATTGATGCTTATATTCAGTAAGTACAGACCTTATATCGCGCTTGCTTCAGCACTCGTTTTTATTGTTTCGGGAATGTTACCGTTAAATGATGTGTTCGGAACGATAGATTTTAATGTGCTTTTAATGATTGCGGGCACAATGGGTATTGTAGCGCTGTTTATTGAGAGCAAAATGCCGGAATTGCTTGCAGATTTAATAATGGAAAAAGTTCCAAATGTGCAACTGGCGGCAGTCGCTATGGCACTTTTTGCAGGTGTTATATCCGCTTTTGTAGATAATGTTGCAACTGTGCTTATGATTGCTCCTGTGGCTCTTGAAATTTGCAGAAAACTAAAAACCAACCCTGTTCCGTTCATCATTGCAATCGCGGTATCGTCTAATTTACAAGGTGCGGCTACACTTGTAGGAGATACTACTGCAATTATGCTTGGTTCTGCTCTTGATATGAGTTTTATGGATTTTTTCTGCTATAAAGGAAAGCCGGGTATGTTTTTCGCGGTTGAACTTGGCGCAATCCTTTCTGCGTTGATTCTTGCTTTTTTGTTCAGAAAAGAGAAAGCCGAGATACCTAAAGGCACGGCGCGCACAAAGGTTACGGATTTTGCACCTTCCGTATTATTGCTTGGGACAATCGTATTGCTTATAGGAGCATCATTTATTCCAAACAAACCCGATATAACAAACGGTCTTATTTGTTGCGGTTTGTTGGTAATCGGCCTTGTTTACAACTTGATACATAAAAAGAAAATATCGGCAATTTTGCTTCCTTTAAAGGAGATAGATTTCCAAACAATAGGATTGTTGCTCGGCTTATTTATTATGATAGGCGGCATTGCAGAGCAGGGCGTTATTGACGCTGCGGCTAACCTTCTTGCTAAAATGGGCGGCGGAAATGTGTTTGTGCTTTATACCGTTGTTGTGTGGGCATCCGTGCTGATTTCCGCATTCATAGACAACATTCCCTATGTTGCAACTATGATTCCTGTAATTGCAGGACTTGCTACTGCGCTTAATGTTGACTCGACTGTTCTTTATTTTGGGCTTCTATCCGGTGCAACGCTTGGCGGTAACTGTACTCCTATCGGAGCATCTGCAAATATCACAGGTATCGGTATTCTCAGAAAAGAAGGATATACAGTTAAGAACTCTGATTTTTTCAAGATAGGTATTCCGTTTACCTTAGCTGCTATCGTTCCTGCGTATATTTATTTATGGTTTATGTACGGAATATAACGAAAATACATTTCTAAAAACAAACGGCACAGTCACTTTGTGACTGTGCCGTTTTCTATATAATATTAATGCACATGCGTTAAAGGCTCATTTTTTTATTTAAATATGT
>JAZQWE010000345.1:0-2871 GCA_045632225.1 Eubacteriales bacterium
TATTATGTTATTATATAATAGATTATTTATGGAGTAATGTATTTATGTGTAAAAAAGTCCTGACTTCGGCATCAACCGAGGAAACTGAAAAAATCGGGAAGGAACTTGCAGAGAGTTTCTTGGCAGAGGGTAAAAAGCACGCTTTTGTTGCACTTTACGGCGACCTTGGCGTTGGCAAAACCGCTTTCACACGCGGGTTTACCTCGGCGCTTTGCAATGCAAGAGTAAAAAGCCCGACATACACCGTGGTAAACGAATACCGCGGCGGCGCGGTTCCCGTCTTTCACTTTGATATGTACCGTATCGACGGTGACGATGACCTTTACTCCACGGGTTTTTACGATTATATCGAAGAGGGATACCTCATCTCGGAGTGGAGCGAAAACATTCCCTTTGCTCTGCCGAAAAACCGCACCAATGTAACAATTGAGAAAACCGATAACGGCGACGGTCGCCGTATAACGATTGAGGAATTATGATAATTTTAGCTCTTGATTCTACCGCCAAGGCGGCGGCCGTTGCTCTGCTTGACACAGAGCAACTCATCGCCAAGGATATGCATGACGATGGCAACACACATTCATCAACTCTTTTACCGATGGTTGAAACGCTACTGAAAGCGAATTCGCTCACGGTAAATGACATTGATTTATTTGCCGCAAGCGCGGGCCCCGGCTCATTCACGGGTGTGCGCATTGGCGCGGCAACGCTCAAAGGGCTTGCCTTTGGCAAAAACAAACCCTGCGTTGCGGTAAGCGCGCTTGAAGCACTTGCGTACAATATGCGCCACACCGATTGCACGGTTTGCGCGCTGATGGATGCGCGCCGCGGTCAGTTTTACACCGCAACCTTTGAAATTGCAAACGGCGATGTAAAGCGCATCACTCCCGATGAAGCAAAGAGCGGCGAGGACATTGCCGCATCCCTTGCGAAATACGAAAAAGTATATCTCGTGGGCGACGGTGCCGCTGTTGCACTCCCCTTCTTTTCGGATAACGCGTGCCTTGCGCCGAGCGAGTGCCTGCTTGCAGACGGCGAAAGTGTCGGTCTTCTTGCAAACAAACTCTATGCACTCGGTGAATATGTAAGCGATGCCGAATTTGCCCCGACATATCTGCGGCTCCCGCAAGCAGAACGCGAAAGACTTGAAAAATTACAACAGGAGAACATAAAATGAAAATTTTTAACACAGTAATCATCGGCGCTGACAGCGCAGGCTATGCACTCAAGGAACAGATTAAAGAAAAACTCATTGCAGACGGCTACAATGTAGTCGACAAGGGCGCAGACTCTGATGCATCCTGCCACTATCCGCTCTACGGCGGCGCAGTTGCAGAGGGCGTTCAGGGCGCAGACAGCGATACCTGCGGAATTTTGGTTTGCGGCACAGGCATTGGCATGAGCATGGTCGCAAACAAATACAAAGGCATTAGAGCAGCTTGCTGTTCCGACACATTCTCCGCGCGCATGACACGCGCTCATAATGATGCAAACATTCTCTGCTTTGGTGCAAGAGTTGTTGGATACGGTCTTGCATGTGACCTTGTTGATGCATTCCTTGGCACAGAATTTGAGGGCGGCCGCCATCAGGTTCGTGTTGATATGATTACCGACATCGAAAATAATCAGAAATAAAGGAGTTTGCCATGCATAACATTCCTAAAATTTCAGACCTTTTTGACCTTTCGCATTCCATCGCAGGCGAGTACCTTGCGCAGTTTACATATCCGTGGGAAGCGCTCAAGGGCATTGAAAAGTTCATCATAGAACTCGGCAACACCCTCTCCCCTGACGAGTATTACAGCCCCAAAGAGAATGTATGGATTGCAAAAGATGCAAAAATTTTTGAAAGCGCGTACATCGGTGCGCCGTGCATTATCGACCACGGTGCTGAGATTCGCCACTGTGCATTCATTCGCGGCGGTGCCATCATCGGTAAAAACTCGGTGTTTGGCAACTCTTGCGAAATCAAGAACTCCATCATTTTTGATGATGCGCAGACACCTCACTACAATTATGTGGGCGACTCCATCCTTGGTTGGCACTCACACATGGGCGCAGGTTCAATTACTTCCAATGTAAAAAGTGACCGCTCCAACATTGTAATAAAGTGCGGCAAGGAAGTTATTGAAACGGGTCGCTACAAAATCGGCGCAATTCTCGGCGACTATGTTGAGGTTGGCTGTAACAGCGTGCTTAACCCCGGTACAATCATTGGCAAAAACACAAATATTTATCCCCTCTCTCGCGTACGCGGAGTAATTATGGAAAACAGCATCTTCAAAGATGAAAAGAATATCGTTTTGAAAGAGGTTCGCTAAAATGGGAAGATTATTCGGTACTGACGGCATCCGCGGTGTTGCCAACGAAAAACTCACCGTTGAACTTGCGGTTTCAACCGGCCGCGCAATTGCCGCTTCGCTCAAGGGCGGAAGCCGCACCAAAAAGTTGATTTTAGTGGGTATGGACACCCGCATTTCCTCGGATATGCTTGCAAGCGCAATTACTGCGGGTATCTTGTCCGTTGGCTATGATGTAATAAACCTCGGCGTTGTCCCCACCCCTGCAGTTGCATACCTTGTGCGAAAGTACAAAGCGCGCGCAGGTATCATGATTTCCGCATCGCACAACCCCTATGAATTCAACGGCATTAAAGTGTTTAATTCCGAAGGCTTTAAACTCGCAGATGCGCTTGAAGAAAATGTTGAATCCATCGTACTTGGCGAAAAACCGATGCCCAAATGTGCAACCGGCGGCGCAATCGGCAAACTCGTTAAAAAAGACGATGCGATTAACGAATACATCAGCTACATTGCCGCCTCAATCGACGGCGACCTTTCAGGTCTTGAGGTTGCATTTGACTGTGCAAAC
>JAZQWE010000346.1:0-1583 GCA_045632225.1 Eubacteriales bacterium
TGGCCGAATACAAGAGAGGCTAAAAGGCATCCGCCGGTTGTTGTAAGGGAGAAGGTAGTGCCATTAAGTCCACTGCTTGAAAGAGGAATCTTAACCATACCGATGAAAACGCCAAGCACCGCGGCTATTGCAAAAGGTGCAATGCCGAAGTCATCAAGATTGATAAGTTTAACCTCTGCCTTCTTTGAAACGGCAGCAGTATCAGCAGCAACGAGATTCTTGCGTTCTTCTTCCATGTTAACTTTAAGAAGTTTGGGAATAAGCTGAACGAAAAGTACAACACCGATTACACCGAAAATGTAAGCGATACCGTAACCAACGGAAACGAGCTGTTCCATTTCATCTGTAGCAACAGATGCTTTTGCCGCAGAAAATGCGGGAGTGGAAGTAAGTGCGCCGGCAAAAAGACCTGCCATAATCGCAGAAAGTTTTTCCATATCGGTTTCACCCATGAATTTACCGATATATACGCAACCAACTGCTACAATAGCGCCCGATACAATGATAACAAGTCCAAGAAATACATAAGAAGTAAAGTTCTTCTTCATGTTACTGAAGAACTTGGGGCCTGCAATAAAGCCTACGGACGAAACAAAAAGAACAAGTCCTAAATTTTCAACAATTTTAAGAGCATTTGATGTAAATGAAGGAAGCTGTGCTTCAAGACTGCTGTAGAACAGACAGCCGTAAACCAAAGCTACAAGAAATACTCCGGCAGAACCAAGGGAAACTCCCTTGATTGAAATTCTGCCCAACGCATAACCAACGGCAAGGATTGCCATAAGAGAAAACATAAGAAATGTTACGCCTGTAATCGGCACAACACCACCAAATAAAGTCATTTTTCTACCTCTTCTTATCTCTTTTTAGTATAGTCGGGAAGAAGTTTCGGCGATACAACATTAGTTTCGATTCCCGCGTCTGAAATCTCGCCCTCAAACTTCGCAATATGGTCAAGGGTAAGTTTGCCAACTGTTACATCCTTAGCCTTGAGAGCCGCATTTGTACCTGCGCTTCTGCCGAATACGATAATGTCAAGGAGGGAGTTACCCATAAGACGGTTCTTGCCGTGGATACCGCCAACCGCTTCGCCTGCAACATAGAGGTTTTCGATGTTTGTGGTCATGCAGTTAGCATCAATATCAAGACCGCCGTTCTGATAGTGAAGTGTGGGATATACGAGAATCGGCTCCTTACGGATGTCGATGCCGTACTTGTCGAACATTCTCCACATTGCAGGGATTCTCTTCATAATAGTGCCGTCGCCGCTCATCTTCTCAATCATAGGAGTATCAAGCCATACGCCAAGACCGCTACCGGTATCAACGCCGTTACCTCTTTCAGAGCACTCACGAATGATGGAAGCCGCCGCAACGTCACGGGTTTCAAGAGGATGCATAAATACTTCACCGTTTGCGTTAACAAGCTTTGCACCAAGTGAACGAACCTTTTCGGTAACGAGTGCACCGAAAATCTGCTCGGGGAATGCAACGCCGGTAGGATGGTACTGAAGTGTTTCTGCATAGAGAAGTTTAGCACCCGCTCTGTAACCGAGAACAAGACCGTCTGCGGTTGCACCGTAA
>JAZQWE010000347.1:0-2856 GCA_045632225.1 Eubacteriales bacterium
TGCGCTGCGGCCTGCTGTGATGTTGTTTGCATAAGCATAACCTACATAGTTGTTTGCCCATGCGGGAACATCGGTGAAAGGATGTGTATATGTGCCTGCCTTAACCTCTGCCTCTTTGCCGAGGAAGCGGATAACCTGAACCACTGTCTGAATTCTGGTCATCTTGTCGGTAAGACCGAAGTTTGTACCGGTGGAGTCATAACCCTGTGCAAGGCCAAGAGTGTAAAGACCAACCGCACAGCCATAGTCACTCTTTACATCGGGCTTTGTAACTACGGGAGTTTCGGGAGTGGAAGGAGTTGTTCCCTGTGCGTTGTACTTTTCAACATTGTCAAACATCGCAGCAACACTCTGGAAATTAGAACGGCGCTCTGCCTTTTCTGAAACAACCAATGTGGTTTCACCGGTGAAAGTGAGCTTCTTTGTAGGAGTGTAGCGGCAATCCCATTCAACAATGTCACCGAAAGTACCGGAAAGCCATGTAAGCTTAATATTGTTTACGGAAACATTTGCAGTACCGCCATATAAAGTGTTGATATGCGCGTTATCGGTAACGGTAATGTTTACATCGCCGAGTACGGAGTTGTCAGTATCTGAAGTGCAATGGAGAGTACCAAT
Source organism: Eubacteriales bacterium (assembly GCA_045632225.1). Classification (GTDB taxonomy): domain Bacteria; phylum Bacillota; class Clostridia; order Oscillospirales; family CAG-272; genus UMGS902. Next base: position 619 of record JAZQWE010000347.1, read on the forward strand.
CTGTGCATCGCCGCCGATATGGATATTAGCGGTTCCGGTAAATGTACCCTCAAACTCACGGTTAAACGCAACGATATAATACTTGCTACCGGAAAGAACAGTAATATTTACATCCTTTGTATCGCTGAGAGGGGGATTGTTGACAGAGTTCTGATAACCGCCGACAATTGCGATACTGGTTTTAATCTTACTGCCGGTAAGACCTTCGCCAGTGATGTTAATACCCTCACCCATGGTAAGAGGATTGTGGTTTGCCATAAGGAGCCATCTGCCACCGGTTGCATTGAGGTTAATGTTTTCAAAGCGGGTGTCACCGTTGCAAACAAAGTGACCGGATGCACCGATATTGAGGCATGCGTCTGCAGTTTCACGGTAGTCAACACCGTCAAACTTGTTGGTGATGGTAACAGAACCCTTATAGGATTTGCCGTAGTTGTACATCTTGGTCATTGTGGTGGGACCGCAGATTACAATTGTACAATCCTTGTTAAGGTCAAGTGCTTCAAAAGCGTCCTGCCATGTACCAACGGGGTCGGATACGCTTGTGCCGCTACCCGATGCGCCGCCTTTTAAAAACACCTCTGTGTAATACTCGGCCGCATTTGCCGCAGTTGCGAGTGCAAATACGCAAAGAAGCGAAAGCGTAATAACAAGGATGAGTTTAAAAATCTGTTTTTTCATACATTTATCCTCTTTTCTTTATTTTGCTGTATGTTTTGAAAAATACTCGTTGAGCTGTTCAATCTGCTGCTCGGCAACAAGTCTGTTCTTTTCATAGAACACGGAAAGTGACGAGCCGCGCTCAAGAATATAACCGATTTCATCTTTGTAAGTGCCGATGTTGTAATAAACACCCACATCGTAAACACGGGTATCAAAAATCAAGTCAAGCATTTCCGAACTCTCTGCATCGCGCACATACTTGCCTTGAAGAGTCTTTTCGTAATACGCTTTTGTAAGACCGTCAGCACCGAGTTTTGCAAGTTCCTCAATGACATAGCCGCTACGGTTTCTGTCTTTCACAAGAGCGGGCAAGCAAAGGAACTGCGAATGCCACGCGCTTACATAATGTCCGTATTCCTCCTGATTTTCATCATACTTGGGGAACGGAAGAATGCCAAAGTTTGTGTCAATCTCACGGAGATAATCGGTATACGAAAGCATGTGGAAATAGAAAAGTGCCTGATCGTTATCAAACATGCTCACGCGTTCCTCGTTCGTTGCCTGGTCGCCCGAGGCACCCGTGATGTAGTTATACTTCCAATTGAATGTGTGCGTATCGTCATCAACGATATCAAGGTATCTTGCATAAAGAGTATCAACTCGCTCATTGTAAAGCGTCAACTCGATTTTGCCTGAATCATTGATTGTGCAAATCTTTTCACCCGCCGCCGCAAGAATTGCAAGGTTGTTATCGCGAGCGGAGAGAAGGCCGAATGTATCATGCTTGTTGTAAACACCGTCGTTGTTATTGTCCGTGCCAATCTGTTTTACCATTGCGCCGAACTTTTCAAGTGTCCACTTCCCGCTTTTTACAAGGTCATAGGGATTTTCCATGCCGTAATTTGCAATCATCTCCTTGTTGAAGAAGAGGGCATGTGTACTGCGGTTATCCACAACGGAAATGTCACCGGTGGTATAGTACATCTTTTTGTTGATTGCAAGGTCGGCTGTCGCCTTTTGGTCCCAATACTCTTTGGTAAGGTCGATATAAGGCGCATCGCTTAAATCCTGAAGCAACCCGTTGTATGCAAGCGTTGCAACATCGTATGTACCAATCATAGCGGCATCATACACGGGGGTTGCGCTCATTATGTTGTTGTACACCTTTTGGAATCCCACGCCCTGTCCCATTGCAATGGCAAATCCCATTTGCTCATCAGTTGTAACGGTAATTCCGTAATTATTTTCAAGTTCTTTGTTACGCTCATAAATAGCGATGTCGACAAGTGCCTCGTCGCTTTCCTCAGCATCAAAGTCGTTCCACTCCTGATTTCCCACAACAAGGATATTGAAGTTGCCCGAAATATCGCCAATTTGAGGCTCTTGCGCCTCGGTAACGGATGCGGTTACATCAACGTTTTGTGCCGTATCGGAGCAGGAGGTCAAAAAGCAAAGCGCCGCGGCAAAAAGTGCAAGTAAAGTTTTTTTCATATTACCTCTTTTTAAATTCGCGTTTTCTAAAAACGAATTGTTCCACGGTAATAGTAACACAACCAAAATTTCATATCAATATGC
>JAZQWE010000348.1:0-7948 GCA_045632225.1 Eubacteriales bacterium
TAAAGCGCTCTGTCAATGTCTTCTTTGAGATGCTCTATTCTAAATCCGACGGAAAAGTCCTTTGCCTCGATGTTTGTGCCGCGTTCAAGGAGCATTTCGTATGTGTCACGCGCGCTGTGGCCGATTGCAAGCACCGTGACAGATGCCGCCATGTCGCCGCGCGAGGTGTGAAGAGTTCGCACCCCGTCTTTCATTGGGCCGAAGCCGAGAAAAGAGGTGTTATACATTATCTCGCCGCCAAGGTCGGTAATTCTTTTTGCGGCATTGTCCACAACTTTTCTCAAAATGTCGGTTCCGATATGGGGTTTTGCCATTGTGAGAATTTCACTTGGCGCGCCAAGCTCGGCGAGTTTTGAAAGCACATACGCACAGCGTGAGTCGCTGATGCGGGTAACGAGTTTGCCGTCGGAAAAAGTTCCCGCGCCGCCCGCGCCGAACTGAATGTTACAGTTTTCGTCAAGCACGCCGCTTTTGTAAAAGTTTTCAACGGCTTTTACGCGGCTTTGCACATCGCCGCCACGCTCCAAAAGCACGGGTTTGTAGCCGTTTTCTGCAAGGAGGAGCGCCGCAAAGAGTCCGCATGGGCCCATGCCGATTACATGGGGGCGGGCAAAGAGTTTTTCGTTACCCTTTTTAATATCTAATTTGTCCGATGCAGCAAGTTGCAATCCGAGTTTGGTGCAAACCTCTTTTTTGGGTGTTTGAGCCGCGCAAAAACGCACGGCATAAACAAGTTTTATATCGTTTTTATTGCGTGCATCAACGCTTCTGCGGTAGATGGAAAGTCGGTTTGCCGCAACGCCCGCACGGCGAAGCTTTTTTGCCGCAAAAGCAATAGCTTCTTTTGGATGGGCGTCAAGTGAAAGCGAAATTCCGCTTATAACATACTCGGTCATTTGACAAGTTTTACCTCAACATAGTATTCGCCGATGAGTGCAATACCGTCGCCGTATTTTTTGGGCACCTCGAGCGAAAGTTTGATTTTGCCGTCCTTTTGGTCTTTTATATTGCCGACGAGCCAAAAGTTTTCAAAGGCATTGTATGTATCCGAAAGTGAAAGCGCGGTGAGTTTTGGCACGCGCACTTTCACATCAAGGGATTTTGTGAGCAATTCAAATGCATCTTTATCTGGGTTTTCGATGTGGATGTTTGAAGACTTGAATTCAAGTACAGAAGAGATTGTATCGCTGTTTTCGCGGTAGTTCACCGTGGCGGTAACACTCTCAAAGCCGCTCATGTTTTCGTATCCTTCTTCAAGGGTAATGGGAAGTTCAAGCGTTTCGCTTTTATCCATGCCCGTGATATGCTCCTCGTTGAATGTTGCAACAACCACGCTTGTTACTTTTGCAAGATTTTCATCGCGGATAATCTTTTTTCTCAGTATCATCTTTGCGGGGGAAACGGTGATGCTCTTTATATCGCCTTTGAGCGCGGCGCTGTCACTTTCGACTTTTACATCAACTTCCTTTTCGTCATAGAGCGAAATTTCAACAGTTACATTTCTCGGTACAATGCCGATGTAGGGACTTGTAATCTCGGTGCCGTCCTTTGTGCATGCCACAAGCGGAACGCCAACGGCGGTTGTGCTTGTTGTGAGCATGCCGTCATAAGAGGGGCGCGCCTCAACATGGTCAATGAGTTTAATCTCGGAGGCAGGGCCTGAAACGGTCACGGTCTTTACTTCTTCGCCGCCAAGGTTAAGGCAAAGCGCATCGCCTTTGATATACGGGGTGCTGTATTTGGGCATGGCCACAAGGGGAACTTCTTTTTCTTCAACTTCCTGCACATTTACAGCTACGGTTTTGGGCGAATAACTCTTAATCGCCACGCCGTCGGGGAGTTCAACTGTGATGGGCAAACTGTGCTCGCCTGCCTCGGTAATGCCGATAAAATCGACGGTTGCTTTGATATCGTCGGATGAAAGCGCGGTGATATCACCGCGAACGCCGTAAATAACAATCTCGACAGATGCTTTTACATCGCCGTAGACGGTAAGGTTGTGGTCATCAAGCACCATTGCATTGACGGGGGTTACCACAATGCCGTCGAAAGCTTTTTCATAGTCGGGGGTGCTGTTAAACACAACATACATCCAGATGAAAACAGCAACCAATACGCAGATTATGCGGGGCAGAATTTCAGAAACAAAGCCTTTTTCGCCCTCGGCTTGCTTTTTAGTTGTCGCCATTTTCCGTGCCCCCTTCTTTTTTTGTTTTTCTCAAAATTCGTTTCTTTTTTGTTTGCATGTCGCCAAGCAACAAATCGGTCAGTTGCTTGCGGAGTGTGGTATAGTTTTGTCCGCCGTAAAGCGCTCCGTCCATTGCAAGCGAAATCTCACCCGTTTCCTCGGAAACGGTAATTACAATCGCGTCGCTCACTTCGCTCACGCCCACGCCCGCGCGATGGCGTGTACCTTTGTCTTTGCTGATAGTGGCATTGTGTGTCAGGGGCAAAAAGCAACCTGCCGCCGCAATGCGGTAGTCGGATACTATAAGTGCGCCGTCATGGAGTGCGGCTTTGTTGAAAAATATGTTTTTGATAAGGCTCTGCGACACAACCGCATCAATCATAACGCCGGTTTTCATGATGTCGCCGAGCTTTGTCGAGCGCTCGATTACGATGAGTGCACCGGTACGGTCGCGCGACATTTCGCCCGCCGAAATGCATATATTATCGATAACGGCTGTGCGCGCTTTGATTTCTTTGGGTTCGGTCATGTTTTTGATTGAGCGAAGCGGGTCGGCACCAACTCTTTCAAGCGCGTCACGCAGTTCGGGCTGGAACAAAATAATCAAGGCAAGCAAGCCGACTTGGAATATGTTTTTAAGCAAGAATTCCATGGCGTGCATCTCGAGCAATGATGTGAAAGCATACACCACAACCAAAAACGCAAGGCCGATTGCAAGTTTACCCGCGCGTCTTTCGCGTACAAAGCGGTAAACATAGTAAAGGAGCGTTGCAAGGATGACAATATCCGCAATGTCAACCCAACCGATGTTTATGAACTGTATGCCGATTTTCGCAAAAAATGTTTTTAAAAACTCTAAAACTGTCTGCACGAAAATTACCTCCCACAAAACCGCCATCATGCGCGCGTATAATATTGGTATTTTATATTATAACATATAATAAGTTGGGATACAAGCGGAAAAATCAGGAATTTGCACAAAATTTGCAAAAAGTATGGCACAGAGTAAAAAATTGTGATATAATGTACGATGTATTTTTATGCCAAACAAGGGGTGAGCGCTTTGTCGGATTTCTTTGGAAAAATTGCATATAACAGATACGGTAGCGGTGAAAAATTGCTTTTGATTTTGCACGGTTGGGGCTGCAACAAAGAAATGTTCGGCGGCATTGCAAGTCACCTTTCAAGCAGGTACACCGTGGTTGTTCCCGATTTGCCCGGCTTTGGCGAAAGTGCGGAGCCAAGCGTCCCGTACTCGGTTGAGGATTGCACACGCACCATGGTTGAATTTATAAAAAGTTTAGGTTTTAACAAGGTTTCACTAATGGGGCATTCCTACGGTGGCAGAGTGATTATCAAAATGTTTTCGCTTGGCAATTTGCCCTTTGAAATTGAGAGGGTTTGCCTTGTTGATGCGGCGGGTATAAAGCCAAAGAAAACACTTTCTCAAAAGCTCTCGCTCCTTTGCTACAAAGGCGGCAGAAAGGTTTTATCGTTACCTCCCTTTAAAAAACTTTTCCCCAATGCCATTGAAAATTGGCGAAAGAAACGCGGCTCGGCAGACTTTAACAGCGCAAGCGAAGTGATGAAAAAAACTCTTGTGCTTGCTGTTAACGAAGACCTTACAAAATGTTTAAAAAATATAACTGCGCCCACCTTGCTTTTTTGGGGCGACAGGGACGATGCAACCCCGCTTTCCGATGCAAAAATTATGGAGAAAAACATTCCCGATGCGGGCCTTGTCGTGCTTGAAGGCGGCAGCCACTTTTCATTCCTTGAAAACACAGCCTTCTTTTTGCGCGTAGCGGAGTCATTCTTTACAACGGAGAACTGATATGGAACTTTCAGCACAGATACTTGCGCTTGCGGCACTTTCGTTTTTTGTTATTTTGTCAGCGCGCTATTTTACCCATATGTTTCAGCTCAATTCATATACTGCAAAGGTGCAGTTTGTGTGGATGGGCAAAAATTTTGCGCGGTTAATCCCCGCCGTAATCCTCCTTGGTGTGGCACTTCTTTGCTCACTTTGGAGTTACCGTGATTATTCTTACGCCCACCTTTCTTTTGCGGGCGCGGCGCTTGTTTTATCGCTCTTTTACACTCCTCAAAAGGCTAAAAAACCTCTTGTTTACACCGCAAGAGTAAAGAGATTGCTCTTTACTTTTTCGCTTATTATCATCGCGCTTTATGCCATGGCGCAATGGCTTTGTGCGCCCGTTAAATTCTATATTCTCGGCGCGGTTTCACTCCTTGTCCCCATCTTTATTATTATCTCAAATATCATCAATGCACCCGTTGAGGCGGCGGTTCGCAGATACTATATAAATGATGCAAAAAAGATGCTCAAATCGCATAAATCCCTCAAAATCATCGGCATTACCGGCTCGTTTGGCAAGACCAGCGTCAAGTATTATCTCACCGCGCTTCTCAGCACAAAATACAATGTGCTCATGACTCCCGAAAGTTACAATACACCTATGGGAGTTGTAAAAACCATCCGCTCCTCGCTTCGCGGCACACATGAGATTTTCGTTTGCGAAATGGGCGCAAAATATGTTGGCGACATCAAGGAACTGTGCGACATTGTGCATCCCGAGTGCGGCATGGTCACCTCCATTGGCGAGCAACATCTTGAAAGTTTCGGCTCGGTGCAAAACATCATAAACACAAAGTATGAAATGGCAAGCGGTATTCCGACCGACGGCAAACTCTACATCAATATTTCAAGCGAAACAATTGATAAAAACCGCCCGAATAGGGATGCACTTACCTACGGACTTACCGAAAGAGCAGACTACTATGCAAAGGATATTGCCGTTTCGGGCGCGGGAACAACATTTACTCTTTGCCATGGCGAAGATGTACAGGAGTATCGCACCCGCCTTATCGGTGAATCCAATGTAGTCAACATTGTCGGCGCAATTGCGGTGGCAAACGATGCATACGGCATTGCACTTGCCGACCTTAGAAACGCTGTTGCAAATCTTAAATGTGTGCCCCACCGCATGGAACTTATCGACCGCGGCGGCATGATTATTATTGACGATGCGTTCAACTCAAATCCCGCAGGTGCGGCGGCGGCGCTCCGTACTGTCGGACTTTTTGACGCGGTTAAGATTATTGTTACCCCCGGCATGATTGAGCTTGGTGAAAAGAGTGACGAGCTTAACGGTCAGCTTGGCAAAAATGCGGCGGCTGTGTGCGATTACATTGTTGCGGTTGGCGAGCGTCAGGCAAAACCAATTGTAAACGGCGCATTGGCGGCGGGTTATGATGAGGGTAAGATTTATGTTGCAAAGACATTTAACGATGCTATGGCATTTGTAAATTCGATAAATTCAAATGGAAAGAAAAAAGTCGTTTTGCTTGAAAACGACCTTCCCGACAACTTCTGATAAGGAGAAATTTCATGAAAATTCAACTTGGTGTAATGTTTGGCGGCAACTCCACCGAACACGAAATTTCAATCATTTCCGCCGTGCAGGCAATGCTTTCGCTAAATCGCGATAAGTATGATGTAATTCCGCTTTATATTTCAAAGGATAGCCGTTTTTACACGGGCGAGGCTCTTTTTGAAATCAAAAATTACAGAGACATTCCCGCGCTCCTTAAAAAGTGCACCGAAGTTACATTGGTTAAAGAGGGCGACATTGCGGCAATTTACAAACTTCCGCTCACCGCTTTCGGCAAAAAGCGCCTTGGCACAGTTGAGGTTGCATTCCCCATTGTTCACGGCACCAATACCGAGGACGGCGTGCTTGCGGGTTACATAGAAATGCTTGGCCTGCCCTATGTTGGCTGTGATGTTGCATCAAGCGCGCTCGGCATGGATAAGTTTGCAATGAAGTCCATTTTCAAGGAATACGGCATTCCCGTGCTTGACTCAAAGATTTACACCACTCCCGACTATGAAAACTTGACTCTGCTTATTGAAAAAATCGAGGGCGTGTTTGCATACCCCGTGATTGTAAAACCCGTTAACCTTGGCTCATCCATCGGCATTTCCGTTGCCGCAAACCGCGAGGCGCTTGTAAAATCGCTTGACACCGCGTTTTCATTTGCAGAGGTGGTGCTTGTTGAACGCGCAATTACAAACTTGCGCGAAATCAATTGCTCCGTGCTCGGTGACCGCTTTGAGGCAGAGGCTTCTGAGTGTGAGGAACCCGTCAGCGGTGATGAAATCCTTTCGTTTGAGGATAAATACATTAACGGTGCAAAGAGCGGCGGTTCAAAGGGTATGGCAAGCGTAAAGCGCAAAATCCCCGCGCCAATCTCCGATGAAATGCGCGCCGAAATCCGCGAAATGGCAGTAAAAGCGTTCAAAGCACTTGGTTGCTCGGGCGTTTCAAGAATAGATTTTATGATTGACTGTGACGAAAACAAGGTTTATTTGAACGAAATCAATACCATCCCCGGTTCGCTTTCGTTCTACCTTTGGGAACCGCTCGGTGTTAAGTACGATGTGCTCCTTGATCGCATGATTTCGCTTGCATTCAAGCGCCATCGCGCAAGAGCCGCACTCACATTCTCGTTTAAGAGCAATGTGCTCTCGGGCATCTCCCTCGGCGGCACAAAGGGAAGTAAAATGTAATAACAAAAAGTCGTTCTCCAAAGGCAAGTCACAACAAGCTGTTTGTTCCGATTATGATTTGGACACGGGCTGTGGTGGACGAAGAATTCAGAGCTTATGTAGATGAAAATGTAAATCTCAAATATATTTTCCGCTATACTCCCGAGGAGCAAATGCCCCGGTGGCTCAAGAAATTGAAAAAGCGACAATTTGAATTATAGCAAAAGCACCGCACATCATTTTGATGTGCGGTGCTTTCTGCTTCCCACTTGAAGCGTCGGTCATATAATAGTATTTTTATAAAATCCATATCACCAACGCTCTAAGTGGCGGATTCTTTGCTTTTTATACAGTTAAATCTCTGGTTGCGATTTCTGTTGCGGCCTTATCGATGAACTCTGCAACAGACATGTCAACAGTTTCCTGCTTGCGGTTACGAACAGAAACGGTGTTGTTTGCAACTTCGTTATCGCCGATGATGAGCATGTAGGGAACTCTCTGCATTCTCGCATCTCTAATCTTGTAGCCGATGGTTTCGTTTCTTGCATCCATCTCTACGCGCATGCCGAGTGCTTCAAGCTTTGCCTTGAGCGCATTTGAATATTCAACATGGTTGTCGGTGATGGGGAGAATACGAATCTGTGTGGGAGCCATCCAAAGGGGAAGTGCGCCCGCGTACTTTTCAAGGATGAGTGCGAGTGTACGCTCGTAGCATCCAAGGGAGGTACGGTGAATGATGTAGGGAGTCTTCTGCTGGCCGTCGGAGTCGGTGTATTCCATACCAAACTTCTGTGCAAGAAGCATGTCAATCTGGATGGTGATGAGGGTATCTTCTTTACCGTGAACATTTTTAATCTGAATGTCAAGCTTAGGACCGTAGAATCCCGCTTCGTCGACACCAACCTTGTAATCAAGGCCGATATTGTCGAGAATGTTCTTCATTACGCTCTGAGCCTCTTCCCACTGCTCTGCAGTACCCTCGTACTTGTCGGTACGCTTGGGATCCCATTGTGAGAAACGGAAGGAACAGTCCTCTTTAAGGCCAACAGCCTCAAGCATGAACATTGCAAGGTCAAGACAGCCACGGAATTCTTCTTCAAGCTGTTCGGGGCGAAGAATGTAGTGACCCTCGGAAATGGTGAACTGACGAACGCGGATAAGACCGTGCATTTCGCCCGAATCCTCGTTTC
>JAZQWE010000349.1:0-1613 GCA_045632225.1 Eubacteriales bacterium
TTGGCAACTCGGGCGGCAACCCCAAAAATGTTCGCACCGATGTTGTTGTAAACGGCGGTAACTTCCACGGCTATGTTTACATGATTTCCACAAGCCACAAGACCCACACCGGTAGCGGCAGCCTCACTATCAACGGCGGCAACTTCTATTCGGGTGTTCTCGGCGCTTATTACAACGCCGCAACCACCGTTTTCGACGGCGACCTCACCCTCACCGTAAACGGCGGCACTATCTACAATGTTATTCATGCAACCAACAATGCAAACGGTGTGCTCAGCGGCTCGTTTACCCTTGTGCTTCAGGGCGGCGACTTCTCGCACCTTACCAACATCACAGGCATTAGCACAGAAAAGTTTGCTTGCAACCTCAAGACAAGCGAAAAAATCGACCTCAATGCCTCCCTCACCGGCACATACACCTACACAAATGACCTTCGCGGCGGCGCTGACCCCTTCCTCTTCTATCATAACGGCGCATACTACTACACCTCCACCGTTGGTAGCGCGGTTCGCCTTTACAAAGCGGCAAACTTTGGCGACCTTGAGCACGGTGTAAGCGCAGTTATCTATGACCCCGAAGATGACAAGGAATGGGGCAAGAACCTTTGGGCGCCCGAACTTCACTACTTCTCTGCAGAAGAAGTTGGCGCGGCTAATGCAGGTTGGTACCTCTATGTCGGTGGCAGTAACACAAACGAAGAAGATGCAAGCATGGCAAGCGGTCAGCGTTTGTATGTTCTCAAGTGCCTTTCCGATGACCTGCAGGGCGAGTGGGGACATCCCGTAACCGGTCAGGTTAATGTACCCGCAAAACTCGAGTTCCCCGGCACAAATTACAACACCACACAGACCACAGCAGACGCCTCTGTTATTCGCATCGACGGCAAGCCATACCTGACATTCTTCACCACCTACCGCGCGGCAGAATCAAACGGTGCACCCTATCAGGCAATCGTGCTTGCAGAGGTTGAAAATCCCTGGACATTCCCCGGTGCTAAAGAAATTGCACATCCCGAATACGAATGGGAAAAGGGCGGCTCTAATGCAAGCTACCCCATGGTTGTAGAAGGTCCTTCTGCAATCTATGCTCCCGACGGCACCGTGTATATCGGCTACTCGGGTAGCGGATACTGGACCGTGAAATACTGCCTTGGTGCGCTCCGCTACATCGGCGGCAATCCCACAGAAAAGGCAAGCTGGGAAAAGCTTCCCACACCCTTCCTTTCAAAGTCCGAGGAAATCGTTAGCTGCGGACACGCGTCATACCTCACCTCTCCCGACGGCAAGATGTGGGTATGCTATCACGGCCGCTTTGGCGATGCAACGGGCGACCGCCACATCTTTGTAGAACCCATTACCGCAGATAAAAACGGTATCAAGGTTGGCAACGGCTCGGGCAATCCCGCTCCCGTTAACACCGTTTGGACAGTAAATGTTAACCCACAGCCCATCGCTGACAAAATCACCGGCTTTGCAAAGAGAGAAACCGTTGCAAGCACCGCCACCGTTGTAAAACTCACAATCGGTTCCAAGACCGCTTATATCAACGGCAAGGCAGAAACTCTTGACGCCGCCCCCATTAACCGCAACAACCGCACAATGCTCCCCGTTCGT
>JAZQWE010000350.1:0-1670 GCA_045632225.1 Eubacteriales bacterium
GAGGAAGAAGACGATGATGAAGTGGATTCCACAGTTACAACTGCATTATCAACAGTTACAGGTACTGCGGGAAATTCATCGCCATCAGCCGCAAAAACTTCTACCGAAGAAAGGCTGATATCATAAGTACCGGCTTTAGCAGAAGAATCAAGCATAAAAGTAATTTCTGCAAATGTAATATCACCGGTGATATTTTTAAGAGAGAGATTTGCCGCAACAACCTTAATGGGATTAGCATTTGCCTCGGGAGAAACAGCGCAATAGAAATTCTTATCAACTGCCTTGCCCGAAACATAGGTCATAACAGCGGAATCATATCCGATATAAAACTGTGCGCCGGTGATGCCGGGGCTGTTTTTAAGCGCAAGTGTTACTACAAATTCTTCACCCGCTTTAGCGGTAACATCAGTCAAAGACGCAGTTGCATTAGTTGCAAAAGCAGAAAGAGAAAGCACGCTGATTGCTAAAACAACAGCGAGTAAAAACGAAATCTTTTTCATAAATTCCTCCTAGTTTTATAATTTACTTTTTAGGAAAGCTATCCTTAAGGCCAACAATACGGTTGAAAGTATTCGGATATTTTGTATTTTTTACAAAGTATCCGGTACGAACAAACTGGAATTTGTCACCATCTTTTGCATCACCAAGCGCCTTTTCAACTCTGCACTCGGTAAGCTTTTTAAGGGAATCGGGGTTAAGATAATCGTTGTATGTCTTATCTTCGGGAATGTCTGCAACATTTTCAATTGTGAAGAGACGATCGTAAAGCATTACATTAACGCTATCCGAGTACTCTGCAGAAAGCCAATGAATTGTTCCCTTGATTTTACGGCCGTCAAGAGGCATATTAGCACCGGTTTCAAGATCGGCAGTACAACGGATTTCCTTGATTGAACCGTCTTCGTTTTTAACTATCTCGTTACATTTTACAATGTAAGAGCCCATAAGACGAACTTCGCCGTCAGGCTTCATTCTGAAGAACTTGGGAGGCGGAACTTCCTCAAAATCGCTTCTGTCAATGTAAAGTTCTCTTGTAAAAGGAACTTTACGCTTGCCTGCATTTTCGTCATTGGGGTTATTGGGAAGTTCGAAATACTCAACTTTATCTTCGGGATAGTTTGTTACAACAACCTTAATGGGATCGAGAACCGCAACTCTGCGAGGCGCGGTCATATTGAGTTCTTCACGAATGCAATGCGCAAGAAGTTCAATGTCAACAAGGCTGTACGCCTTTGCAACACCCGCACGCTCTACAAAATCAAAAATCGAAGCGGCTGTAAAACCGCGGCGACGCAATCCGCAGATTGTAGGCATTCTCGGGTCATCCCATCCGTCAACGAGTTTAGTTTCAACAAGCTGACGAAGGTAACGCTTGCTCATAACAGTATAGGTTACATTAAGACGAGCAAACTCTCTTTGCTTAGGCTTCTTTTCAAAATCAATATTATCAACAACCCAATCATAAAGAGGGCGGTGATTTTCGAACTCAAGTGAGCAAAGTGAATGTGTAATGCCTTCAATAGCATCCTGAATAGGATGAGCAAAGTCATAGAGAGGATAGATGCACCACTTATTGCCCTGACGGTGGTGAGCGGTGTGTACTATGCGGTAAATCGCAGGGTCGCGCATGTTCATGTTGGACGAAGACATGTCGATTTTTGCACGAAGAG
>JAZQWE010000351.1:0-3667 GCA_045632225.1 Eubacteriales bacterium
CATTTGAACTCGGCGAGTATGATGAATCCTATGTCCGCAAAAAACACGATGCCTATTTGAAAAAGCGTAAATTATAGTTTATGCGCACGATTAAAAACACCTCATCCACCGCGTAGCGGTCCCCCTTCCCCTTCTGGGGTAGGCTTTTAGATGAAGATTTTCGCTCATAAAGAGCGAAAATCAACTATAAATAGCCTTCTCCTGTGGGAGAAGGTGTCACGAAGTGACGGATGAGGAGTGAACCATTGTCGCTTTTACATTTACATTTTCCCTCCCTCAGTCAGCTAACGCTGACAGCTCCCTCGTCTGAGGGAGCCAATTATTACACCGCTAAACTATAATTTACTTTTTTAAAACACAAATATTGCTATCGTTTTTATTTTATGTTATAATATACATTACGCAAAAATCAGGCAGGAGGTCAAAAACAAAATGTTTAAAAGACTTGCGGCATGTGTCAGAGAATACAAATTACCCACAATCCTTACATTTATTTTTATTGTCGGTGAGGCGGTAATTGAAACATTTATTCCCTTTATCACAGCCAATATGGTAAACCAAATTGAGTCGGGCGCCGATCTTAAACTCGTGTTTCAAACCGGCGGCGTTTTGATTGGTCTTGCGGTGCTTTCTCTTTGCTGTGGCGGTATTGCCGCAGTTACTTGTGCAAAAGCCTCGGCAGGCTTTGCAAAGAATTTGCGCCGTGATATTTTTGATAAAATTCAGGATTTTTCATTTGAAAACATCGACCGTTTTTCGTCAACATCGCTTGTAACAAGAATGACAACCGATGTAACCAATGCACAGATGTCTTTTATGATGATTACACGAATTGCCATCCGCGCACCCCTTATGCTTGTTTTCTCCATTGTTGCGGCATATATCATGGGCGGCGCACTTGCAACATCTTTTGTGGTAATCATCCCCGTGCTTGGCGGCGGACTGTTTTGGGTAAGCCAAAAGGCAATGCCCGCTTTCCGCAGAGTTTTCCGCAAATATGACCGCTTGAACGAGTCGATTGAGGAAAATGTACGCGGTATGCGCGTTGTAAAGGGCTTTTCGCGCGAGGACTACGAAAAGCAGAAGTTTGCCACAGCGTCTGAGGACATTTGCAGCGACTTTACAAGAGCGGAGCGTATTGTAGCGCTCAACTCCCCCATCATGCAGTTCTGTCTTTACTTTAACATGGTTTTTGTTATGCTTGTAGGTTCGGTGCTTGCAGTAAAGAGCGGCGCGACACTCATCAATGTTGGCGAAATTTCCGCAATGCTTACATACGGCGTGGCAATTTTGATCCAACTTATGATGCTTTCGATGATTTATGTAATGCTCACCATGTCGGGCGAATCGTTAAAGCGTATTTTTGAGGTGCTTGAGGAAAAATCCACTTTGGTTAACCCCGAAAATGCTGTAACTTTGGTTGCTGATGGCTCAATCGAGTTTAAGGATGTTGCGTTCAAGTATTCCGAAAAGGCAAAGAAAAACGCGCTTTTTGATATTGATTTGAAGATCGAAAGCGGCATGACGGTTGGCATCATCGGCGGCACGGGTTCAAGTAAATCCACCCTTGTGCAACTCATACCCCGCCTTTACGATGTAAGCGAAGGCTTTGTAAAAGTAGGCGGCGTTGATGTGCGCGAGTACGATATTGAAACTCTTCGCTCCTCGGTTGCAATGGTGCTGCAGAAAAATCTTCTTTTCTCGGGCACAATCGCAGAAAATCTTCGTTGGGGCAACGAAAATGCAAGCGATGAGGAACTTGTAAATGCATGCAAACTTGCGCAGGCGCATGACTTTGTAGAAAGTTTCCCCGATGGCTACAACACCTATATAGAGCAGGGCGGCACCAATGTGTCGGGCGGACAGAAACAGCGCCTTTGCATTGCGCGCGCACTCCTTAAAAAGCCGAAAATCCTTATTCTTGACGACTCCACAAGCGCGGTTGACACAAAGACAGACGCGCTTATCCGCAAGGGATTTAAAGAATACATTCCCGAAACTACAAAAATCATCATTGCACAGCGCATTTCCTCGGTTATGGATGCTGACATGATAATCGTTATGGACAACGGAAAAATCAGCGCAATTGGCAAGCATGACGAACTTTTGAAAACAAGCGAAATTTATCGCGAAGTTTATGAACAGCAGACACACGGAGGTGACGAAAATGAGTAAACCCATGCAAAAACCTCCATTTAAAAAAGGCGTTTTGGTGCGAGTGTTTAAATATCTTCTCGCATTTTACCCCGTACTCCTCCCAACTGCGGGACTTTTCATCGTTCTTTCCGCGTTTGTTTCGGCAATCCCCGCAATCTTCACAAAGAGAGTGCTTGAGGTTATCACATCTTATGCATCAAGCGGCAATACTGACTATCTTTCTGCACTCAAGGAGATTCTCCCCTCGATTTACCTCCTTATTGCGCTTTATGTAACATCGCTTATTCTCATCACCACATATCAGCAACTTATGGCGTACATCACGCAGGGCTTTTTGTCAAAGATGCGCTGTAAGATGTTTGACGGCATGCAGAATTTGCCAATTAAGTATTTCGACACACACAAACATGGCGATATTATGAGTCATTACACAAACGATATTGACACACTCCGTCAGCTTGTTTCCCAATCTTTGCCGAGTTTGCTCAACTCTTGTGTAATCGTTGTCACCGTACTTTCAATCATGCTTTATTACAGCATTTGGATGACGCTTGTTGTTCTCCTTGGCGTTGGATTTATGGTTTTTGTTTCCAAAACTGCAGGTGGCGGAAGCGCGAAATACTTTATGCGTCAGCAAAAATCCCTTGGCGAAGCCGAAGGCTATATTCAGGAAATGATGAACGGCCAAAAGGTTGTAAAAGTTTTCTGCCATGAGGATAAAACGCGCGAGGGATTTGACAAAATCAACACAGCGCTTTATGAGGACAGCCGCCGTGCGCATGCTTATGCAAATATGCTCGGCCCAATCATCATGAATATCGGTAACATCCTTTATGTTATCTGCGCAACCGTTGGCGGCATTTTCTTGCTTTCAAGCGCGCCAAACTTCTCGCTTTCGGGCGAGGCGTTCTCAATTGCAATTGTTGTTCCGTTCCTCAACATGACAAAACAGTTTACGGGTAATGTAAATCAGCTTTCACAGCAGATAAACTCAATTGTAATGGGTATGGCGGGTGCAGGCAGAATTTTTGACCTTATGGACGAAGCTTGCGAAACCGATGACGGCTATGTAACACTTGTTCATGCTAAATACGATAGTGAAGGAAACCTTACCGAAAGCAATGAGCGCACAAGAATGTGGGCGTGGAAACATCCCCACGGTGACGGAACAATCACCTACACACCTCTTTGCGGCGATGTCCGCATGAGCGAGGTTGATTTTGAGTATGAGGCGGGTAAACCCGTACTTAAAAATGTTTCGCTTTATGCAGAGCCGGGTCAAAAGGTCGCGTTTGTAGGCGCAACGGGCGCAGGCAAGACTACAATCACCAACCTTATCAACCGTTTTTATGATATTGCAGACGGTAAAATCCGCTATGACGGCATAAACATTAACAAAATCAAAAAGAGCGATCTCCGTCGCTCACTTGGCATTGTGCTTCAGGATACCAACCTCTTTACGGGCACGGTTATGGACAATATCCGATATGGCAGACTTGATGCAACCGAT
>JAZQWE010000352.1:0-1669 GCA_045632225.1 Eubacteriales bacterium
ATGCATAGGCTCTGCGCCCGCTTCGCCCTACTCTTCCTCTAAGCTGATGAAGCTGTGAAAGCCCCATTCTGTCCGCATCTTCTATAATCAAGGTGTTAGCGTTTGGAACATCGACACCGGTTTCGATAATTGTGGTACACACCAAAATATCGATTTCGCCGTCAATCATAGCGTGCCAAATTTCTTCAATCTCTTCCTTTTCCATTTTACCGTGCGCAACGGCGATGTTGGCAGTTGGATTGTCACGCTGTAATCTTGCCGCAACATATTCAATTGTTTCTACACGGTTGTATAGGTAGAAAATTTGGCCGCCACGCGCAAGTTCACGACGGATAGCTTCACCGATGATGATGTTATCGTGTTCCAAAACATAGGTTTGAACGGGTAATCTGTCTTCCGGCGGTTCGTCAAGTACGGACATATCACGAATTCCGCCGAGCGCCATATTAAGCGTTCGCGGAATCGGCGTTGCTGAAAGAGAAAGAACATCAATGTCTTTTGCCATTTGCTTTAACTTTTCTTTTTGTGCAACACCAAAGCGCTGTTCCTCGTCGATAATCAAAAGTCCCAAATCCTTAAATTCAACATCCGATGAAATCAAGCGGTGCGTTCCGATAATCATATCGGTTTCACCGCGCTTTACTGCACGCAAAATTTCTTTTTGCTGCTTTGCACTTCTAAATCGTGAAATCATATCTACTTTTACCGGGAAATTGCGCATGCGCGAAAGCGCTGTGTGGTAGTGCTGTAACGCAAGAATTGTGGTAGGAACTAAAAGTGCAACTTGTTTGCCTGCGGCAATTGCTTTAAATGCGCCACGCAAAGCAACCTCTGTTTTGCCAAAACCAACATCGCCACAAAGCAATCTCTCCATTGGAGAAGGACGCATCATGTCATTTTTGATTTCTTCAATTGCAGAAAGTTGGCTGTCAGTTTCTTCGTACTCGAACGCCGCCTCAAAATCGCGTTGCATCTGGTCATCTTCAGGGAAAGCATAACCTCTGCGGCGCATGCGCTCTGCATAAAGCTGAATAAGCTCCTTGGCCATTTCTTTGACAGCGGCTTTTGCGCGTGATTTTGATTTTTGCCAATCGCCGCCGCCCATTTTGGAAAGTTTTAGTAAGCCGTCATCGGAATGAGCACCGATGTATTTTGATACCATATCAAGGTTGTCAACCGGTAAAAATAATTTATCCGTACCGGCATATTGAATGTTGATATAGTCACGAGAAATGCCTCCGACGGTAAGATTCTGAATACCAAGATATTTACCGATACCGTATGCGGTATGAACCACATAATCACCGACTTCAAGGTCGGCAAATGACATTATTTTCTGTGTGTTTTTGATTTTCTTTTTGCTCTTTTTTCTTGTGCGAACTGATTTTTGTACATCTTCTCCCATGAGAGTGAGTGCGACAAATTTTGGGGCAAAAAGTTCATATCCGCTTTCGATGTTCTCAACGCCGATATATACTACACCATGGATGAAATCTTCGGGCACCGCACTTCCCTCACTGAGAGCAATGGCTTGAAAGCCATCGTTGTTAAGCGCTTCAAGCATGCTTTTGACTTCAGCATCATTTTCGCATGCAAGATAAATGCGGTATTTGTTTTTTATATAATTTTCGAGGTCTTCTTTAAGAAGTTCATACTTTTTAAAATATGA
>JAZQWE010000353.1:0-1512 GCA_045632225.1 Eubacteriales bacterium
ATTCGGGAAGCCGCCGCAACCTTGAAGTTGACTTTTTCGGCGGCGAACCGCTTATGAACTTTGATGTTGTAAAAGACCTTGTTGCATACGCGCGTTCAATCGAAAAAGAAAAAGGCAAAAACTTCCGTTTTACACTCACCACAAACGGATTGCTTATCGATGACGATGTTATCGACTTTGCAAACCGCGAAATGAGCAATGTTGTGCTCTCGCTTGACGGCAGAAAAGAAATTCATGACCGCTACCGCGTTGACTATGCGGGCAACGGCAGTTTTGACCGCATTGTACCCAAGTTTAAAAAACTTGTTGATGCTCGCGGCGGCAAAAACTACTACATGCGCGGCACATTTACCCATGCAAACCCCGACTTTTTGAACGATATCAAGGTTATGCTTGACCTTGGTTTTTCGGAACTCAGCATGGAACCGGTTGTTTGCGCACCCGGTGACGCGGCAGAGCTTACCGAGGCTGATAAGGAAATCGTATTTAAGCAATACGAAGACCTTGCAACCCTTATGCTTGAGCGTGACAAAGAAGGCAAGCCTTTTACATTCTACCACTACATGATAGACCTTACCGGCGGCCCTTGCATTTACAAGCGCATCTCGGGTTGCGGCTCGGGTACCGAGTATATGGCGGTTACCCCTTGGGGCGACCTCTATCCCTGCCACCAGTTTGTTGGAGATGAAAAATTCCGCCTTGGCGATGTATTCAGCGGCGTTGACAACACCGAAATTCAGGACGAATTTATGGGTTGCAATGTATATGCAAGAGAAGAATGCCGCGACTGTTGGGCAAGACTTTATTGCTCGGGCGGTTGTGCGGCAAATGCATACCATGCAACCGGCTCTGTAAAGGGCATTTACAAATACGGCTGTGACCTTTTCCGCAAGAGAATGGAATGCGCAATCATGGTTCAGATTGCGAGAATTTTCGAAGGAACAAACTAATGAATACGCCGATTTTTGACTTTGTGCATGCATACGCCAAAAGCGGCAAAGCAAGGCTCCACATGCCCGGTCACAAGGGCGTGGGCACCCTTGGCTGTGAGGCGTATGACATCACCGAAATCGGCGGTGCCGACAGCCTTTATGAGGCAAGCGGCATAATCAAAGAAAGTGAAGAAAATGCATCCCGCCTTTTCGGATGTGATACATATTATTCTACCGAAGGCTCGTCGCAATGCATTCGTGCAATGTTGCATCTTGCAATGCAAAAAGCGGTGGAAAGCGGCAAAAAGCCATTGGTTTTGGCTGGCAGAAATGCACACAAAACATTTGTTAGTGCGGCGGCGCTCATTGATTTTGACATTGAGTGGATTTACGGTAGCACATCATACCTTTCCTGCGAAATTTCGTCCGATGAAATCGAAGAAAAAATCGTTTCCCTTTGTCCTGCGGCTGTGTACCTCACCTCGCCCGACTACCTTGGAAAAATTGCGAATATTGCTAAAATTTCCGCGGTTTGTAAAAAGCACGGCGTAATGCTCATTGTGGGCAACGCGCACGGCGC
>JAZQWE010000354.1:0-2853 GCA_045632225.1 Eubacteriales bacterium
CTGTGCCATTGCACCGTAGTTCATAAGTTCTACGAGAAGTGCTCTAAGGTTACCGGTGTTCTTGGAAACATTGTTCTTGAGATAGTAGCCGATACCTCTGTCTGCAAATGTTCTGGTAAGGATTGTACCGTCTGCCTTAACGCCGATGTATGTGATATTTATCTTGTTATTAAGTGCCTTGGCAGGTGTACCGTCAAATTGGAAAAGAATATCTCCGGCATTACTAATGTTTCCATTTGTAATGATAAGTCTTGTAGCAACATTATCACTTGCATTAGTTGGGTTAACATCAATAGTCTGGTCACTTGCATTGCAGAGGTCGATTATTGCATATAGCTTTTTAAAAGCGGATGCTTTTGCCGCAGAAACTCTGTAGTTCATAATTACCGCTTCTTCAAGAGCGATTGAAGTTGAGTGAGTAATATTACTACTTGCTTGTGTGATATTAGCAAGCGCGGGACGAACAATATTTTCAATAGCCTCGGGAGAATACTCAATTGTTTTATCAGTTACAATTGCGCCGTTTTCGCGTCTGTATCTACCGGTAGTATCCATTTCATAGCCCGCACCAATTGTGATGCCGTCAAGGTCACCTGCAAGGTAGAATACCTTTGCCTTTGTGGGCTTGACAGTTGCCTTTACGCCATCAGCAATCGTGATTGTTCCAAGCGTGTCAACTGCCGCCACAGCTTCTGCTACGGTTGCATAAGCTTTGGTGCCTATGTATGCTTCTTTTTTCGCAACAATTTTTACAAATTCATGACCGTTGACGGTAGCGTAAGTATTTGCCGTACTACCCGCGTAACCGCGAATATAAAACGAAGCGGGAACATACGCAAACACATTTACACCAAATGTAGCATTTTTTGTGTAAATATCTGCCACTTGTAACGAATAGCAATCAACAAATGCATACTTTCCGATGCTTGTTACGCTTTCAGGAATCGATATACGCCCCAACGAAGAGCACCAACCAAAAGCATACATTCCTATACTTTCTACACTATCGCCAATAGTAACACTTTCAAGCGCGCGGCATTCTGAAAAAGCATACACACCAATGCTTGTCACATTGTTTGGAATTGTTATAGAGGTAAGCGCTTTGCACTGGTTAAAAGCATGGTCGCCAATACGAGTTAAACTATTTGGGATAGTTATACTTGTAAGCGAAGTGCATTTTTGGAATGCACCGGTACTTATATTGGTAACCCCTTCTGCAATGGTAACAGTTTTGATTAAAGAACGGTAATCGTTCCATGGAAAAGAGGTTGTCGAAGTATATTCTTTGATTTCTCCTGTACCTTTAATCAAAAGATCTCCGTTTGAACCCAGTTCCCATGTTACATTATCAAATTTTGCACCGCAATAACCGCTATATGTTTGTGCAGAAGAAGACAGAACACAAAAAGCAATCAAAGATAATGTAAAGAGTATTGCTGCAAATATTTTTTTCATTGTGTGCTCCTTATAATGTTTGTAAGTTAGAAGTATTATACTCCAAACTGCACATTTTGTCAAACAAAACAAGTTGCTTTGAGTCAAACATCCTAAACTGCAATTTCACTTTCCCATCATATCATCGAGAATGTCTTTGATATGCTTGGCATCAACTCCGCTTTCGTTTACAAGCATTTTAAAACTTTCAGCTTTTTCTGCATCGGTAAAAACATCACTAACCGCGCAAACCTCTTCTCCGCTCTCTTTTTCAAAAAATTTGAACCCGTAACTTGTCACTATTTCGCATACTAACATTTTTCTCTCCTTATTGACATACATATTTTACCATTAGTTGGTATAATTATACTCCGCAAGGAAAGAAATGTCAATAGTATTTCCAAAAAATAGTAAAACTCCGTTTTGCATAACAAAACGGAGTTTTTTTTCTATCATTAAATTACACAGTACGTACGCCAGCATCAAAGGTCTTACCAATTCGTTTTACAACGCTATTGGCAACAGCCTCGATTTCGGAGCCGTTGAGTGTCTTTTCAGCAGAACCGATTACAAGACGAACGGTAACGGACTTCTTGCCCTCGGGAATCTGTTTGCCCTTATACTCGTCAACAAAGCGAGCATCGTGCAAAAGCTCATTCTTCTTGCTCATGATACATTCGCGAATCTCGTCCCACTTAACCATGGAGTCAACAAGGAACGAAATGTCATAGTCGGTCATCGGGAACTCAGGGAGATGTGTATAGCGATTTGTTCTCGACTTAAAAGGCACAAATGCATCCATATCAAGTTCAACAAGCACAGCAGAAAGCACCTTAATGCCGCATGCAAGTGCCGCCTTCTTTGAAAGGAGCGCCATGTCGCCGATAATCTTACCGCCCGAGCAGATATTGAGCCATACAACATTGTCTGCCCAGAAAGGCTTTTCAATTCTTTCAAAAGTAAAGCCTTCCATGTGTGTGTAGCGAGGCATCATGCCGATTACACCCTTTGCACGGCAGAAGAGGGACTGTATATCATCGGACTTGCCGACAAATGCACATCCGAGATGGCGCTTTTGGCAAGGAAGCTTTTCATTTCTGTAGTTCTCGGTATAATCCTTATTAAGGAAAACCTGAGCCTCTTCAAAAATGTCAAACTCGTCAAAATTACGCTCATTCTTAACAATAGCCTTGCAGATATTGGGAAGGAGCGAGGACTTTACATACTTTTCGGTGGGCGAAGGAGGAGTTGCAAGTGCCAAAATACCGTCTGTGTTTGGCATAAGTGCATTTACAAATTCATCGCTCATCCAAGGATAAGTAAAGATTTCCTGCATGTTGCATCTGAATGCAAGATATTCCTTAACCTTGCGAACAAGGTCGGTATCAAGCTGATTGATTGCGCCGTCAAAAGTGGTGG
>JAZQWE010000355.1:0-12300 GCA_045632225.1 Eubacteriales bacterium
AACTGCGATTTTTTCCTTGCGGGGGTCAACAATGAAGATAGCATCTGGAAGTTTTTCCATGGTCTTGATACCGGCATAGTTCTTCTCGAGGTCGAAAATTTCCTTCTGGAGAGCTGCAACTTCCTTCTTGGGAAGGAGGTCAAAAGTACCGTCGGTGCTCATCTTTTCGAGCTGGTTAAGACGGTTGATGCTCTTGCGGATGGTCTTGAAGTTGGTGAGCATACCGCCGGGCCAACGAACATTTACATAGTACTGGCCAGCGCGCTCAGCTTCTTCCTTAATGGTATCTGCAGCCTGCTTCTTTGTACCAACAAAGAGAACATTGCCGCCGTTTGCAGAAAGCTCACGAACGAACATGTAGGATTCTTCAAACTTTTTAACGGTCTTCTGAAGGTCGATGATGTAGATACCGTTTCTTTCGGTGAAGATGTACTCAGCCATCTTGGGGTTCCATCTTCTGGTGTGGTGTCCAAAGTGTACACCTGCTTCAAGCAACTGCTTAATAGAAATTACAGACATTTTATGTCCCTCCGGTTTTCCCACCATATAGGCTGTCGCCGCCAGCCGAAAACGCGTTTCGGCACCGAGCGGGAAAGTACCCATATGTGTGTTATAATATTTACCTGCATTTTTGCAGGCTGAATTATTGTATCACAAGTTTTTGATTTATGCAAGTGTTTTTGCAAAAATTTATTTCTTTTATTTAAAAAACGGTCTTTTTCGCTTTTTATCGTCGCATTGACACTCACATTTACACTCGCTTACAACTATTTCAACAAGGATAGTATCCTCGCCAAAACATTTGATTTTGCACCACGGTATGCGCACGCTCTCACCCCTTGCAAAGCCAAGGGGCGAGCAATCGCCGACAATAAGCGCTGTGATTTTGCCGTCGCAACTGTCAAACTCAATATCCGTTACATGCCCAATCAAAGCTCCGTCACAAATGTTTATTACTTGCTTTTGCCCAATGCCCGATGTTGAATAAGATTGCATAAAAACGCTCCTTTAATATTGCTAATGGTAGAAATATATGATAGAATTATTCCGTTAAATACAAATAAGGAAGGTTTTTTACCATGAATAAGAAAGAATATGCAATCACTCTCCATGACCGCGGATGCAATTGCGCGCAAAGCGTACTTTGCTCATTTGCCGACGAATGCGGCGTAAACGAAGAAACGCTCATGAAACTCTCTGAAGGTTTCGGCCTTGGCGGTGGCGGAATGGCAGGCATGTGCGGTGCGCTTTCCGGCGCTCTCATGGCGGTGAGCACAAAATATGCAGACGGCAATATCGAAGCACCCAAGTCCAAAAAGACAACATACTCCGTTGCAAAACAGATTTGTGCCGAGTTTGAAAAAGAATGCGGCGCAATTATCTGCGGCGATATAAAAGGACAAAAAAGCGGCAAGCCGCTCACTCCCTGCTCTCGCTGTATCGAGATTGGCGTAGAACTTGCAAAAAAGGCGCTCGGAGGAGAATATGATAACAACTAAAGAGTATGTGTCGGGCAAACTCCCCAAAAGAACTCCTCTTTCAAACAAAGGCACATACGGTCGCGTACTACTCGCCTGCGGAAGCGGCGACATGCGCGGCGCGGCGGCACTTGCAACACTTGGCGCTCTAAGATGCGGGGCGGGACTTGTGACCCTTGCAAGCGAGCGTGCGGTTATCAACTCCCTTTCCTCCACTATATACGAAGCGCTGTGGCTTGACACAGATATGCATGACCTTATCGATGCATCGGACATGGCGGATGCTGTTGGAATTGGCTGTGGCTCGGGCAACACGCGCAAAACATATAAAAATGTAAAATGGCTTATCGAGCGTGAAGGGGCGCCGCTTGTAATCGATGCAGACGGCATAAACGCCCTCTCCACCCACAAAAATCCATTTGCAAAAGCAAAGCGAGACATTATTATAACCCCTCATCCGCTTGAGTTTTCGCGCCTTTGCAAAGTCCCCGTTGCCGAAATTCAAAGCGACCGCGAGGGATATGCAAAGAAATTCGCAAGCGAGCACGGCATAACCGTTTTGCTTAAAGGCCGAGGAACCGTGATAACAAACGGCGAAGAAGTGTTTGTAAACCCCACGGGTTCAAGCGCACTTGCCAAGGGCGGTAGCGGCGATGTGCTTTGCGGAATGATTTGCGCATTTTTGGCACAAGGAGCCTCCCCGCTCGAAGCGGCGGTAATAGGCGCATATATCCATGGTCTTGCAGGCGAGCGACTTGGCGAAAAAATTTCGGAATACGGCGTGCTTGCAAGCGAACTTCCGCTTGAAGCGGCTAAAATATTGAAGGATTTTTCATAATGAGCTTGGTTTGCAATGTACAAAAAATTCTTTATTATACATACAATATGCGCATGTTTTATACAGAACTTGCAATACATCCCCCGATATGATATATTTAAATTGTAAAATATCTACTAAAGAGGATCAACTATGAAAAAACTGATTGCTTTGTTAGCTTTGGCTATAACATGCACAATGCTTTCTTTTTCGGCATTTGCAATTGACCAACCAACGGTTTATGTTACCCCGTTTGGTAACGACTCAAACACCGGTACGCTTGATTCACCCCTCCAATCGCTTTATGCGGCGTTCCGCGCATTGCCGAGCGGCGGTAAAATCGTTGTTTGCGGCGTTGTTAATCTCGGCGCAACCAATTTGCCCGAATGTCAGGGACTTATCACTATTTCTTCGCTTGATGCAGAGGACTACCGTGTAAGCACCGGCGAAGGCGGTAGCGGTATCATCTACATGGGCGGCAATATCACAATCAACAGCCCCATAAAATTTGAATATATCGACATTCTCACCACCGCAAAGAACCTTATATTTCAGTGCAACGGCAACTACACTTGCT
The DNA here is from genome assembly GCA_045632225.1 of Eubacteriales bacterium. Taxonomy (GTDB): domain Bacteria; phylum Bacillota; class Clostridia; order Oscillospirales; family CAG-272; genus UMGS902. The sequence continues at coordinate 2,873 of JAZQWE010000355.1, forward strand.
TTGGCGAGGGTATCACAATCACAACTTCAAATGACGAGATAACTTATCCGAGTATTGCCGCAGGCAGAACGGGCACCACCCCCGCCGACGGCACTTATCTTGAAATTTGCAGCGGCACATGGTACCGTGTACGCGCAGGCTCACGCGGCACATCTTCTGCGGCACAGACCGGCGACGCTTGCCTTGTTATTCGCGGCGGCATATTTAACAACTCGGTTGACGGCGGCGGCGACTCTGCTACAAACGGAAATGTCAACATGTACATCTACGGCGGCACATTCAACGCAAGCGTTAACGGTGCCTCGGCGGCCGCTATCAACGGCAATCTCCATATCTCAATTTACGGCGGCGAATTTATAACAAACAATGTAAGAGTTGGTCGCGGCGGCGCAATAAGCGGCGATGTAACAGTAAACATCTATACCGACCTTGCCAAAAAGTTTGCGGCGGGCACATCGGTTGTTGCAGGTGCTTGCGAAATGAATGTTGACGGTACAAAAACCGTAAAAACCGACCTAAATCCAACCTATGTAAACGACAGCAACCTCGAAGAACTCATCGCGGCTGACGATGCTTTTATCGAGTCGCATGCAAATGCCAAACTCCCTAAAGAAACGGGTGCATCCCTCGGCACAAGAGATATGACCGCCTCGGGAACCGCAAACAAAACCCTTGCAAACACCTTGGGTGCAACCGCTCCCGATGCAAGCGGTGACGGCAAAGTAACTTTGCGCGATGCGCTCTATGCAGTAAAAATGATTGGCGGCAAGTACAGCGCATCCGCCGACATTGATGCCGATGGCAGAATTACTGTAAGCGATGTTGTTTTGGCAATCAAATCTGCAATGAATTGCAATGTGGCAACTCCTCGCGAAACCGCTGACAATGTCATTTCGGAAACTCTTAACCTCTACGGAGGTGCTGTGGCCGAAAACGGCAAAATCAAAGGCGGTTATGCCTTTGGCACTACCGCAGAAAAGGTTTACTCCCTCTACTCCGATGTAACCCTTGACGAAGGCGGCATTGCAGGCCTTTACTTTGGCGGCACAAACACCGACCCAAGCGAGGCAAACGGCTACTACTTTGAAATCAACAGCGCAAAGAAAACCGCAACACTTTACTCGGTTGCAAGCGGCATTTATCGCATAATCGCTGAGGAAAATGCAAACATTCTTTCAAGCAGTGCAAGAATCAAAGTAACCGTTGGCAAGAGCATAAACGAAAATGCAGTAACTGTGTACTTTGATGATAATGCACTTGTAGAAGAAGCATATCCGAGATTCGACCTCTCGCTCGCTGCTCTCGGCGGTGCGGTTGGCTTGTATGTCGAAAACGGCACAGCAACCCTCCCCGTATGCATAAAGGAAAATGCCCCCACCGATGCATCAAAGTATTACACAAACAACCTCTTTGAACAATTCACAGACCCCGAAGTTTTCTTTGAAAACGGAGTTTACTACTTCTACGGCACACGCTCCACAACCCAAAACAAGGGTGTTCAATGTTACTCCACCACCGACTTTGTAAACTTTAAAGACGAAGGATTTGTGCTTCGTCACGGCGCCGCTTTCGGCGACGGTGTTTATAAAGCGGCAAACATCGTTAAATACGGCGATTGGTACTACCTTTTCTATATGGCAAAATCGGCAGAACTCGGCACATCGGTAACCGCATACGCCTCTGCAAAATCCCCAGCAGGCCCATTTGAAAACGCGTCCAAGGCACCTCTCACAGGCGACTCAAACTTTATCGGCGGCCAACCTTTTGTTGATGATGACGGCAAGGTTTACCTGATTTACGCGCGTACTACGGGCGGTAACAAACTCTACGGCTCCGAAATCACCCTTGACAGCGGCAAAGCAACAATCAACCTTTCCACGGAAAAGCTTTTGATTGAACCTACCGAACCTTGGGAAAATGCAAAGGCATCGGTTGTAGAATGCGGCTATCTTGTAAAGCACGAGGGCACATACTACATGCTCTACTCGGGCGGCAACTACAACTCCACCTACGGCACGGGATATGCTACAAGCCAAAGTCCCCTTGGTCCGTACACAAAATATGCCTACAACCCCATTCTCGTTTCCAACGACCAAGCGTTTGGTGTTGGCGCGGCAACTGTATTTGTTTCCCCTGACGGATCCGAACATTTCATTGCATATCTTCGCAACTTCTCTCCCACAGTTGTCCGTCCGCTCCTCACCTGCGTTGACCGCATAAGATTTGTTGACAATCCAAACGGAGGCGCTGACATAATTGAAATGTACGGCCCGACAGTTAATCCCCAACTTCTCCCAAGCGGACTTTTGCAAAATACGATAACCGATTATCAAAATGCCCGTTTCCATTGGTAAAAAATAAAAGGGCTGTTTTTACAGCCCTTTATAATTATAAGGAAAGTTTATGAAAAAATTATTTTTACTTATTCCGATTATTTTGGTGTTGCTTTTCACCATCACATCATTTGCCGCTGAAGATGTTATTTTCGTCAGCGCTTCAGGCAATGATAACGCCTCGGGCAGCGAAAGCGAGCCGCTTTGCTCATTTTATGCGGCATTCCGCGCACTTCCCTACGGCGGTACAGTGGTTGTGTGCGATGCAATAAAGCTTGAATCGTTTGAATTTCCCAAATCAAACGGCAAAATCACAATCACATCCGTATATGGCGGCACCGATTACCGCGCATCAAACGGCGCCTCGGTAACCCTTACAGGTAATCTCTACTTAAAAAGCGCAGTCAAGTTTGAAAAACTCAACTTTATCATTTCAAAAGCCGATATAAACATCGTTTTAAACGGTAACCATACGGTTTTCGGAGATGAAGTTAACATTTCCCTTTCGTCAAGCGATTTTACCTATCCGAGAATCACCGTTGGCGCAATGGGCCTTGTTGCGGTTGACGGCGGATATGTTGAAATTCACAGCGGTACATTCTCGCGAATTTACGGCGGTTCAGCCGGCACAAACTCCGTAACACATTCCGGAGATACCGCCATTGTAATTTACGGCGGCACATTTTGCGATGTATTTTACATGGCGGGTGTTACAAAACTGCTTGGAAACACAAACATATACATCTACGGCGGTACATTTAACATGGCGCTTGTCGGCGCCGCACTTGCCGATATTGACGGCAACTTGAATATCTTTGTGCACGGCGGCTCATTTGAATCCTACATCCGCCCCGTTACAAGCGGCAACTTAAACGGCAATTGCACTATCAATCTTCTTGGCGGCAACATTTCAAAAGTTTACAATGTGGACAAGGGCACTATTAACGGAACACTTAATATTAACCTTGCAAGCGGAATCTCACTTTCTTCATGCCCGTTTACAACCTCCACACTTTCAAACAGCGCGGCAAATGCCATTGTAACTGAAAACGAACGCGCCATTGCAAGCGCATCCAATGAAAAGTACCCCACAATCACGGAAAATCCGATTACAAGCCGTGATAACACCTATGTCGGCGCAGTTTCAAAAATAACAAAATTTGATAAAACAATCCCCGGCGGCGATATTGACGGCGACGGAAAAGTATCGTTGCTCGATGCAATCAAAGCGCTTAAAGCCTGCGCAAATGACACATATATCGAAAGCGCAGATATTAACGAGGACAAGGGTCTTTCTATCTATGACTTTTTGGCAATTGTAAAAAGCGCAATAAACAGCGGCGCTCTTATCAGCGAATACAGCGTTGACAATAAAATCTCAAGCGATATTTACATTTTCGGCGGCGAGTCGGCAACTGTAAATACCATCGCCAAAGGCTTTGCATTTGGCGCAGTTCCAAGCGGCGCATATTCAATGCACTCAAAAGTAACACTTGCTGAAAACGCCGTTGTTGGACTTTACTTTGGCTGTGAAAAGGCAAATCCCGACACCGAAAGCGGTTATTATTTTGAGGTTAACACCGAAAAAGAAACATTAACCGTGTACAAAATCATTTCGGGCGATTATCGCACCGTTGCCGAGCGCAAACTCAACCTTTTGTCAAACGAAGCCGAGATTAAGCTTGAATTCGGCAAAAATGCTGAAAACTCAGTACAGCTTTACTTTAATGACAATCCCCTTGTAAACGAGCATTATTTCGACTTTGACCTCGTGCTTGCACCCCACGGTGACGGCGTTGGCATCTATGTTGAAAACGCGGTTGCTACCACTCCCATTGTATCAGCGGAAAATGTTGAAGAGATTCCCACCTACAATAACTTTATCATCGGAAACATCACCGACCCCGAAATTTTCTATGAAAACGGAGTTTACTATATCTACGGCACCAAGAGCGGCGGTACAAGCGCGGGAGTTCAATGCTTTACTACACGCGACTTTGTAAACTTTGAAAGCCGTGGAGTCGTTCTTGCAAAAACCGATGCTTACGGCGACAAGAGCATAGTGGCGGCAAACATTGTAAAGCAGGATGGAATATACTATATGTTCTATCTCCAGGAAAGTTCAACCCTCGGTGTAAACACAACCGCATTTGCTACATCTTCTTCACCTCTTGGCCCGTTTGTAACCGAGAACAAAGTTCCGCTGACAGATGAAAAAGACCTTATCGGCGGTCAGCCCTTTGTTGACGAGGACGGAACTGTATACCTCGTTTACACAAGAACCACGGGTGGCAACAAGGCACACATTGCCAGAGTTATTTTGGATAACGGCAAAGCCACTCTCGACCTTGAAACCGAAAGACTTCTCCTCCTCCCTACAGAGGATTGGGAATACGCAAAAGCATCCGTGCTTGAATGCGGCTATTTGATAAAGCATAACGGAACATACTACCTCCTCTATGCAGGCGGCAACTACAACTCCACATACGGCGTTGGATATGCTACATCGGATAATGTCTACGGCCCGTATACAAAATATGTTGCAAACCCGATAATGTGGTCAAACGACCAGGCATTTGGCAACGGCGCAGTAAGTACATTTGCCTCCCCCGACGGCAATGAGCATTTTGTAATTTATCTGCGCAACAACTCTCCCACGACTACTCGCCCGCTTAATACATGTATGGACCGCATAAGATTTGTTCCAAATCCTAAGGGTGGCCCCGATATTTTGGAAATTGCAGGCGCGTCTGTAACGCCACAGCCCCTCCCAAGCGGCATTGGCAATATTTATGATATTGACTATCAAACTGCAAGATGGCATTGGTAATAAAAATAGGAAAGCCTTGTGCTTTCCTATTTTTATTTATTTTTCAAAAAAGGCTTGACAAACCACCCATAGGTATGTATAATAAATTGTACGCGTTAAGTCACCTAATGCGTAATGCAGAAGTACTCAAGTGGTGAAGAGGCGCCCCTGCTAAGGGTGTAGGTCGGGTAACCGGCGCGAGAGTTCAAATCTCTCCTTCTGCGCCAACGCGGGAAGTCGTAAACGTAGTGTTTACAAGGTTTCCCGCGTTTTTCTTTTTCTCGTTTACCCCTTACCACCCCTATTACTACCCCTAAGAGATTTTTATAAAAATTTAGAGCAGGCTATTCGACCTGCTCTTTTTTTGTTCTTTTGTTAATATTTTCGTAGTAATTTTGCATCCGCTTTGAGGTGTCGTCCATCATCAGCTCGGAGACGTGCGCGTAGGTATCGAGTGTGAAGGACGCTGTTGCATGGCCAAGCAGGCCCTGCACGCTCTTGACATCTGCGCCCTCGGCGATGGCAATCGTGCCCGCGGTGTGCCGCAGGTCGTGCGGACGCGCATCGGGGCGACCGATGCTTGCGACCACGGCTTTGTATTTCTTGTAAAAGGTGGAGATTGCATAGTGTCTGCCGAGCTCATTTGTGAAAACGAGGTTGTCCGGATTCTCCCACATATCGCCCGCCGCAAGTTGATTCTGCAACTGTTTGCGCCTTTCGTCGCGTATATATTCAAAGAAAATCGCAGGCGGCTTGACCACGCGCGTTTTTTCTTCCTTCGCATGCGGCGTTATCGTATAGACCCCGTTTATCTTCTGAAGCTGCTGTTCAATAGAAACGGTGCCTTTTTTGAAATCGATTCGATTCCATGTAAGACCGAGCAGTTCTCCTTCTCGCGTTCCGAGGAAGAGGCAAGCGGCGAATGCGTTTCGCATAGGCGACCCTTCGATCGCTTTGAGAAACATCGAGATCTCATCATCCAGCAGCGGCTTGATTTTTGCCTTTGGGACGGACGGCGGCTCTGTATCGTCTGCTGGGTTAAACGGTATAACGTTTTGCTTTTTTGCAACGGCGAAAGCCTTGTGAACTATACTGCTAACGTCCTTTACGGTCTTGGGGGAGAGCCCCTGCTCCTCTATCATTGCATTGTATATCTTTTGCAAATGATATCCGCGGACATCACTCATATCCATCGCACCTATATTCGGCACGATATGGTTTTTGATACTTCTCCCGTATTTAATATAGGAAAGCGGTGCAACCTTGTGCTTTGCAAACAGCTCCATCCACGTATCCATCCACTGCTTGACGGTCATGCGCTTCGGCTCCGTATATGTGCCGTCATCAATGTCACGGAGAACCGCGGTCATTTTCTGCCGCACTTCCTTTTGAGTGCTGCCGTATATACTACGGCGAATTTGTTTTCCTGTGCCTGGGTCGGTGCCAAGTGTTACACGCGCTTCCCACGTACCGTCTTTGCGCTGACGGATGGAACCGGAACCGTAAGCAGCTCTTCTTTTTGCCAATTCTATTCACCTCTTTTACTATGAACAACGTGTAACATCATTCTTCATCGTAATCATCAAAATGTATAGGGGTATTAAGGTTTTCCATCCCATCTTGCGACTGTCTGTATTCTTCAGCAAGCATCGTCTTATTAAACTCAGCTGTAGGTTCTATTTCCTGCACAAGTGCCTCTAACTCGTCCAATGTGGAATAGAAAAACTCTTTGCGCATATTTACCTTATTTACACGCTTATTGTTCAATCTCTCATGCAATTGTGTTTCAAGTGAAACTGCATCATCCGAGAATATAAGACTGTGTACATCAAATTTGAACGGTACACTCGCGTCACCCAACTCATCTATTCTATCCATAGGATCAAGTCGACGCGTCATGCCGATTTTGAACATTTTTTCTCCAAACGCGCCCAGATTACTTATTATGTATACATTTCCTGCCTTGCCGTTTTGGAGATTTATAATGTTTTCTTTTTTGACAACGACCTCAGAGAGTTGTGCTTGCAGTTCGAGTATGCGAGCTTGAAGCTTTGCTTTTTCGGCATCTTCAGCAGTATCAAGTTGACTTTGAAGTTTTTCAATTTCTCCTTCGTACTTTGACTCCTCAGCTGCTATCTTCTTGCGTTCTTCTTCAAGGGCTTTACGCTCTGCGGCTTCTTGACGCATTTGCTCTTTTATAGCAAGCTGTTCCTGGCGGGCCTGCTCTTTTCTTATGTAATAAGTATGCTCTATTTTAATTGCGTTAATAAACAGATATTCAATCTCGCCAATAAACTTTGTAATTGTTCCGGCTATACTTTGATTTCCTTCGGCTGCTATCGCGAGATATTTTGCCGTTGTTTTTTGCAAGGTTTCAATGGCATTTTCCAACTTTTCGCCGCGCAAATTATATAGTATGTTCTGTAACTCTGCTCTAAGCGCAATCACCATTAAATCATAGATAGCTTTGTTGGCTTTTGTTGTGTACCTAATCGAATACTGCTCAAGCAATTTTTCAATTTGCTTGTTGTTTTCATTGAAAGCCTTACGAAGATCTCGAAGATCCATATAGTGTAACTGAAGCGTTATAGTAGGTGCAAATTCCTCAAGATCTTGCGTGGGAATTTTTAGTTTATCGAGCGCAGGAACATATTCGATAAAATTATCAATTGAATGCTCCATTGCTCTATAAAGCTCTTTAATTTTGTTTATCTTCCTCTGAGCAGAAATTTCCTGCTTTTCAGTTTTTAAACGTTCTTCACTCAAATGCTGAATTTCCGCACGCAAATTCTCTATAACAGTCGTAAGCTCAGATTTTCGCTCTTCACAATCGGCTATAAATCTTCTTGACTGATCCACGGTTTCCCATTCAAGACTATCGAGATTTTTCTGAAGCTCGTTTTTTTTATTTCCCAAGCTATTTAGTGAGAATTCATACTCCTCTTTTTCTTGAGATCGCATCTGTTGCAATTTATTAATCTTTTGATTATACAAAACAATTACAACCAATAAAACAATAATAAGAATAATCCACATGTTGTCATTCTCCCCCAAATGGTATATTTATCTCACCGTGCTCTGGAAGGCAACCGCCTTGCCAAGGATGCGGATTGAATTGAGCTCTTCTCCGATGTAGACAAAGGGCTCATACTTAGGGTTCTCGGCGCTGAGGACCATTTTGTCCTTATCAGGATAGTAATACACACGCTTGAGGGTGGCTTCATCCTCGATAATTACAGCTGCGATTTCGCCGTTCTGTACCATAGAACACTGTTTGATAAAAACTATATCGCCATCCATAATACGCGCACCGGTCATGCTATCGCCCTTTGCATACAGGCAGAAGTCAGCATCGATGTTACTGTTTGCGAGGATAACAGTTTCCCTGTCCTCGTCCGCATAGATAGGCTCGCCACAGGCGATTTCTCCGAGCACACGGAACTTTTTATATGAAATAGGAAAAATACCAAACTTACCAAGGGCATCGACATTGTCGGTGCCTTTTTCTTGTTTAGGCCACCCCATGATAACATCCGGAGTTGTGCCGAGAGCTTGCGCAAGCGCTGCTATTTTATCACGGCGCATATTTGCAATATCTCCGGTTTCCCATTTTCTTACTGTGCTTTTTGTTACGCCGACAATATTTCCGACTTCTTCTAAGGTCATTCCGCGAGCTCGGCGAAGATCTTTTATCCTTTGAGCAATAGATTGTTCAGACATGGCATAATCCCCCTCTTGTCCGATTTGTTTCAAATTGATTATATCACCGTTGTATCTTTTACGCAACACTTTTTTTAAAAAAAGATAAAAAGTTTCCCAAAAGACAAAAAGCATGTTGACAAGCCCAAAAGTGTTTGCTATACTAAAAGTGTCTTTTAGGAAACTTAACCCGCAAAAACATAAGAAAGGATGTGTAATTTTTGGACAAGGCTTTACTCGAATACGAAATGAAAAAGCACAATGTATCGATTGGCGATATGTGCGAACGACTTCAAATGTCCCGTTCTGCTTTTTACCGAAAATGCAATGGGATTTCCGAATTCACGCACAGTGAAATTCAAAAAATTGTTGACGTTCTCGAACTCGACTCCCCGGTCGCTATTTTTTTTAGCAATTAAGTATCTTTTACGATACTTTTTACAGAAAGGAGTATGTATGGCTACAAACAAACTCGCATATTCGGTCTTGGAAATGGCCGAAGCACTCAGTATCGGTAAGACCGCCGCATACGAACTCGTCAAGCGAGAGGGCTTCCCTAAGGTCGTAATTGGCACGCGCATCGTGAT
>JAZQWE010000356.1:0-6315 GCA_045632225.1 Eubacteriales bacterium
GTAGATGCGCTCGGTGCATACGGCAGAGTTATGAGTGCCGTTTCCAAAGCATCCGGCGTTATTCCTCAGATTGCCTATATTGACGGTATTTGCGCAGGTAGCGCTGCCGTTATTGCATCCATGTTTGACATCGCTGTAAGCGTAAAAGAAAAGTCAAGTGTTTATGTAAATCCCCCCACACTTCTCGAGGGTAAAACCGGTACAAGCGAATATGCAAGCGCAAACGGCCTTGTTTCCAAGGTTTATGCAACCGAGGCAGAAGCTCTTGGCGGCATCCGCGCTCTTGTTAATTACCTTCCCCAGAACAACATGGAGGGCACAGTTACCGAAATGCTCACAGACGACCTCAACCGTCTTGTTGATGTTTCTTTCGTTGCAAACGGTGACTATGATATTAAAAATGTTATCAGCGCAATTGCTGATAACGCAAGTTTTGTTGAACTCTCCGAAGATTATGCTACAGAAGCAGTTTGTGCACTCGCAACCGTTGGCGGTAGCGTTTGCGGCGTTGTAGCGAACCAGCCCGAGGTTAACGGCGGCAGACTCACTCCCTTTGGAGCAAGAAAGATTGCAAAGTTTGTTTCCATGTGCGACAGCTTCGCAATTCCCGTACTTACACTCGTTGACAGCGAAGGTTTTGCCATCGGCAATGAATATGAGAACATGCCTTTCGCGGCTGAACTTTCCAAACTCGCTTTTGCTTATTCCACCGCAACAACCGCAAAGGTAACTGTTGTACTTGGAAACGCTTTCGGCGGTGCTTTCACCCTCATGGGTTCAAAATCAATCGGTGCTGATGTTGCCATCGCTCTTGACAGCGCAAAAATCAGCATTATGTCACCTAAGAGCGCGGTTGCTTTCCTCTGTAACGAAAGAGTTGCAAAGAAGACTCGCGAAGATGTTGAAGCAAACTGGGCTGCAGAAAATGCCGCTCCCGTTAAGGCCGCTGTTCACGGTGAAATCGATGATATTATTGAATCTGCCGAACTCCGTCAGCGCATTTGCGCCGCTCTTTCGATGCTCGCATCCAAATGCGGCCGTACTCCCGAGCGCAGACATCCCAACATGCCCCTTTAATTTTAAGGAGGTAAACGATGTTTAATTTTCTTTTAGATGCCGCCGCTCAAATCAAGCAAGTTCCTCACGAAACCATCAGCGAAAAGGTCGCTGTCGGTACCGAGGTAACACTCCGCGGCATGGGCACAGTATTTGCCGTGCTTATTCTCATTTGGATTTTGGTTGAATTTTTGCACTTGATTTTGGGCGTAAAAACTCCCAAGGCAGAGAAAAAAGCAAAAGTCGAAGCTGTTCAGCCTGCTCAAGAAGTTGTTGCTGAATCAGCCCCCGCTATTACTCCCGCTCCTGCGGCTGATGACCTTGCTCTCATCGCAGTAATTACAGCGGCAATTGCAGCTGCAAGCGGCTCTTCCCCAAGCTCTTTCCGAGTTGTATCTTTCAAGCGTGCAAATCAAAAGTTTGCCGGCAACAAATAATTATTTAAGGAGAAAAAATAAAATGAAACAGTATACAATTACAGTTAACGGCGTTTCCTACGACGTTACCGTTGAAGAAATCGGTGGTGCACCCTCCGTTCCCGTAGCAGCACCCGCTATGGCCGCTCCTGTAGCTGCTCCCGCTGCAGTTGCAACTCCTGCGGCTGCTCCCGCAACTCCTGCAGCTCCCAAGGCTTCCGGCGCTCAGGGCGGCGTTAAGGTTAACGCTCCCATGCCCGGCACAATCCTCAAGATCAATGTTACTGTTGGTCAGGCAGTTAAGTCCGGCGATTCTCTTTGCGTTCTTGAAGCAATGAAGATGGAAAATGACATCCCCGCCCCCAAGGACGGCACCGTTGCTTCTATCGAAGTAACCAAGGGTTCCACCGTACAGAGCGGCGATGTTCTCATCACTCTCAACTAACTTTAAAAGAAAGTTGGTACTCACATGAACTTTATAATGGATTTTGTGAGGGGCACCGGCATCAATGAGTTTTTAAACGACCCCGTTTTGCTTGGCAAAACCCTCGCAATGTATGTTATCATTGGCGTACTTGTATACCTTGCAATCGGCAAGAAGTTTGAGCCTTTGCTCCTTTTGCCCATCGCTTTCGGTATGCTTTTGGCCAATCTCCCGGGTGCTGAACTCTTCCACATGGAATACTTCACCGACCCGAGCGGCAATCTTAACTACGGTCAGATTTTAAAGGGCGGTCTTATCGACATCCTTTATCTCGGCGTTAAACTCGGTATTTACCCCTCGCTCATTTTCCTTGGCGTTGGCGCAATGACCGACTTTACTCCTCTTATTGCAAACCCCAAGAGTTTGCTCCTTGGTGCGGCTGCACAGTTCGGTGTATTCGCGGCATTCTTCGGTGCTCTCTTCCTTGGATTTGCCCCCGAAGCGGCGGCTGCCATCGGTATCATCGGCGGTGCCGACGGCCCTACCGCAATTTTGGTTACAAAATCGCTAGCGCCTCACCTTCTCGGTGCAGTCGCTGTTGCGGCATACTCCTACATGGCACTTATTCCGATTATTCAGCCTCCCTTTATGAAGATGCTCACAACCAAGAAAGAACGCTCGGTAGTTATGAGCAACCTTCGTCCCGTTTCCAAGGTTGAAAAGGTTGTGTTCCCCATCGCGGTTACTGTAGTAGTTTGTATTCTCGTTCCCGATGCCGCTCCTCTTGTTGGTTTCCTTATGCTTGGTAACCTCTTTAATGTTTGCGGCGTAACAGAACGTCTTTCCAAAACAGCGCAGAATGAGCTTTGCAACATTCTCACCATCTTCCTCGGTGTTTCCGTAGGTGCAACCGCAAATGCTGAAGACTTCCTTTCCAAGGAAACCATCTTTATCATTATTCTTGGCCTTACTGCATTTATTCTTGCTACATGCGCCGGTGTTCTTTTCGGCAAACTTATGTACATTATTACCGGTGGCAAAATCAATCCCCTTATCGGTTCTGCCGGTGTTAGCGCAGTTCCCATGGCGGCACGCGTAAGTAACACAGTTGGCCAGCAGGAAAATCCCTCCAACTTCTTGCTCATGCACGCAATGGGCCCCAATGTCGCAGGCGTTATCGGCTCTGCGGTTGCAGCAGGTGTGTTCCTGCAGTACTTTATAGTTTAATAATGAGGTAAAATTCAAATGGCTAAAGTAAAAATTACTGAAACCGTACTGCGCGACTCTCACCAGTCGCTCGCAGCTACGAGAATGACAACCGCTGAAATGATTCCGATTTTGGAAGCACTTGATGCAGTTGGTTATCACGCGCTTGAAGCGTGGGGCGGCGCAACCTTCGACTCCTGTCTCCGTTTTCTCAACGAAGACCCTTGGGAAAGACTCCGCACCATCCGTGCTCATGTAAAGAACACAAAACTTCAAATGCTTTTCCGCGGTCAGAACATTCTCGGCTACCGTCACTATGCAGACGATGTTGTTGAATACTTCGTTCAAAAGTCCATTGCAAACGGTATCGACATCATCCGTATTTTCGACGCTCTCAACGACCCCAGAAACCTTAAAACCGCTATCAATGCAACAAAGAAAGAGGGCGGTCATGTTCAGGTTGCTTTCAGTTACACAACAAGCCCTGTACATAACAACGATTACTTTGCAAAACTTGCAAAAGATATGGAAAACATGGGTGCTGACTCTATCTGTATCAAGGATATGTCCGGCCTTCTCCTTCCCTACGATGCTTACGACCTCGTTAAGAAACTCAAGGCAAGCGTAAATGTTCCGATTGAACTTCACACCCACTACACCGCGGGTGTCGCTTCCATGACTACCATGAAGGCTATCGAAGCGGGTGTTGATATTGGTGACACCGCTATCTCCCCCTTCGCTCTTGCCACCTCTCAGCCCGCTACAGGGCCTATCGTTGCAGCTCTCGCAGGCTCTGAATTTGATACCGGTCTTGACCTTGAAAAACTCAATGAGGTTTCCAAGTACTTTGACGGTATCCGCGAAAAGTACCTTGAAAGCGGTCTTATCAACCCCAAGGTTCTTAAAGTTGATGTTAACGCACTCCGTTATCAGGTTCCCGGCGGTATGCTTTCCAACCTTGTTTCCCAGCTCAATCAGGCCGGCAAACTCGATCAGCTTGACGAAGTTCTTGCTGAAGTTCCGCGCGTTCGTGCTGATGCAGGTTATCCCCCTCTTGTTACTCCCACCTCTCAGATTGTTGGTACTCAAGCAGTATTCAATGTTATCTCCGGCGAGCGTTACAAGATTGTAACCAAGGAATTCAAGGGCATCGTTCACGGTGATTACGGCACCACTCCCGTTCCGATTTCCGACGCTTTCAAAAAGCAGATTCTCGGCGCAGAAAAACCCATCACCTGCCGTCCCGCAGACAACATCAAACCCGAACTCTCTTCCCTCCGCGATAAGGTTAAGCCTTATATGGAACAGGAAGAAGATGTTCTCACATACGCTCTCTTTGAGCAGGTTGCTACCAAGTTCTTTGAGGATAGAAAAGCTAAACTCTACGAACTTGACGGTGCAAATGCTGACAAAGAACTCGGCGTACACAGCGTATAATTTTAAAACCGAGCAGAAATCTGCTCGGTTTTTTATATCAAAATATAACAAAAAAGACGGACAGTAACCTGTCCGTCTTTTTTGACTGTTTTGTAGGTAAGACTTAGCCTTCGATCTTTTCCTTAACCTTAGCACTCTTACCAACGCGCTCACGGATGTAGTAAAGTTTCGCACGGCGAACCTTACCAACTCTTACGAGTTCAACCTTAACAACGTTGGGAGAATGGAGCGGGAATGTCTTTTCAACACCGCAACCATAAGCTACGCGTCTTACAGTGAAGGTTTCCGAGATTCCACCGCCATGCTTTGCAATAACAGTACCCTCGAAAATCTGGATTCTCTCCCTTGCACCTTCTTTGATTCTGTTGTGAACCTTAACAGTGCTACCAACTTCGATTACAGGGGGATTTTCCTTAATCTGCTCATTAACAAAAGCCTCAATCTTATTCATTGTTTGGCCCTCCTTATAACATCGGATATTCATGCAGAGCATTGCAGCGGACTACCCGTAATAATTTGTGCTTTTCGCACAACGCGTTTAATTATAACACAAGCAAAAATAATTTGCAATAGGTAAACGAAAAATTTTTAGCATAATTTGCAAAAATACTTACCATATTGTTATTGAATTATATCTTATAATATGCTATAATAATATAATAATTTTATTAAATCCTGAAAGGCAAACATTATGAAATACTTTGTACTTGTCTGCGACGGCATGGCAGACAGAAAAATAAAAGAACTTGGCGACCGCACCCCAATGGAAGCCGCTAACAAACCCATGATGGATATGCTTGCTGCAAAATCCATGTGCGGCACAGTTTCCAATGTTCCAAACGGCATGGTACCCGAAAGTGACACCGCAAACCTTGCAATTCTTTCGTATGACCCAAAAGTCTTCTCAAAAGGTCGCTCTCCGCTCGAAGCAATGAGCATGGGTCTTGACATGAAACCCGACGAAACCGCTTACCGTTGCAATGTTGTAACTCTTAGCGATGACGAGGACTATGACAACAAGATTATGCTTGACCATAGCGCAGACGAAATCACAACCGAAGAGGCTGATGCGCTTATCAAGACACTTGAAGAAAAACTCGGCAATGAGATGCGTCATTTCTATACAGGCGTTTCATACCGTCATTGCTTGCTTTGGAAGAACGGCTCTGAAACATATAACTTCATGCGCCCACACGACATTCTTGGACAATGCATCAAGGACTATCTCCCAAGCGGTGATGAGGGTAAGCCATTCTACGACCTCATGCGCGCAAGCTACGATATTCTTAAAGATCACCCCGTAAATATTGCACGCCGCAATGCCGGCAAGCGAATTGCCAACTCCGCTTGGCTTTGGAGCCCCGGTAAAAAGCCTGCGCTTCCCTCTTTCGCTGAAAAATGGGGACTTAAAGGCGCTGTTATCTCCGCAGTTGACCTTATCAAAGGCATTGGCATCTGCGCCGGCATGAACTCAATCGATGTTGAGGGTGCTACCGGTAATGTTCACACAAACTATGACGGCAAAGCAGATGCGGCAATTCAGGCTTTCAAAGACGGACACGATTTTGTTTTTGTTCATGTTGAAGGTCCCGACGAATGCGGACACCGCGCAGAGCTTGAAAACAAGGTTATCTCCATCGAAAAAATTGATACAAAGATTCTTACACCCGTTTACGAGTATCTTAAAGCTACGGGCGAGGATTTCAAAATTATGATCCTTCCCGACCATCCCACACCCATTGTTACAAAGACCCATGCAAGAGATCCCGTTCCCTA
>JAZQWE010000357.1:0-3559 GCA_045632225.1 Eubacteriales bacterium
ATCACATTCGCTTCTTTCGTATGTAGCGGGTATCAGCGCGGCATGTGCAAAAAACATTGTAAAATACCGTGAGGAAAAAGGCGCGTTTAAAAATCGCGAAGAATTAAAGAAGGTTTCCCGCCTTGGCGACAAGGTGTTTGAACAGTGTGCGGGATTCCTCCGAGTAAGCGGCGGAGAAGAAATTCTCGATTGCACGGGTGTTCATCCCGAGTCTTATACGGCGGCACGCGGACTTCTTAAAATGTTTGACTATACTGAGGATGATGTACGCGCAATGCGCCTTGGCGGCCTTTCGGGCAAGGTGGCAAGAGCAGGGGCAGCGTCGGTTGCGGAAAAACTCGGCATTGGTGAGCCCACACTCATTGATATTTGTACCGAACTTGAAAAGCCGGGTCGTGATCCCCCTGACGGTTTGCCTGCTCCCCTGCTCCGTGCGGATGTAATGAGTTTTGATGTCCTTAAAGAGGGCATGGGACTTCGCGGTACCGTTAGAAATGTGGTTGACTTTGGTGCATTTATTGATATTGGCGTACATCAGGACGGCTTGCTCCACATTTCCGAAATTGCGGACAAGTTTGTAAAGCACCCAAGCGATGTGCTCACCGTTGGAGATGTAGTCAATGTAAAGGTTAAAAGCATTGATAAACTCAAGCACCGCATAGGTTTGACGATGCGCGCCA
This sequence comes from Eubacteriales bacterium, assembly GCA_045632225.1. Lineage (GTDB taxonomy): Bacteria > Bacillota > Clostridia > Oscillospirales > CAG-272 > UMGS902. The sequence continues at coordinate 681 of JAZQWE010000357.1, forward strand.
AAGAAAACTAAATTCTAATAAATTAGAACAAAATTTAAGCAAGTAAAGCGGATTACCTAAGTGCTTGAATATTAGTTGTGCATGTTTCACAAAGCAAAAACTTAAAGTTTGGGGAATTCCACACTATATTTTTGGGCAAAACTTTGTTATAATACTATATGAAAAATTCTGCCTGCGTTGCAGGCTTTAAACGGAGGATGCTAATAATATGGCAAGCTTATCCCTTAGACACATTTATAAGAAGTATCCCGGCGGCGTTACCGCTGTATCCGATTTTAACCTTGAAATCAAGGACAAGGAGTTCCTTATTTTCGTTGGTCCTTCCGGATGCGGTAAGTCCACCACACTTCGTATGATTGCAGGCCTTGAAGAAATTTCCGAGGGTGAACTCTTCATCGAAGACAGACTCGTTAACGATGTAGCTCCTAAGGATAGAGATATCGCGATGGTATTCCAGAACTACGCTCTTTATCCTCACATGTCCGTGTTTGAAAACATGGCATTCGGTCTCAAGCTCCGCAAGACCCCCAAGGAAGAAATCAAGCGCAGAGTTGAGGAAGCTGCTCGCATCCTCGATATTGCTCACCTTCTCGACAGAAAGCCGAAGGCTCTCTCCGGCGGTCAGAAGCAGCGTGTAGCACTCGGTCGTGCTATCGTTCGTTACCCCAAGGTATTCCTTCTTGGCGAGCCTCTCTCCAACCTCGATGCTAAGCTTCGTGCACAGATGAGGACCGAGCTCACCAAGATTCACAAGAGAGTTGGTACAACCTTTATCTACGTTACTCACGACCAGGTAGAAGCTATGACCATGGCATCCCGTATCGTAGTTATGAAGGACGGTATCATTCAGCAGGTTGATACTCCTCAGAACCTTTACGATTCTCCTTGCAATGTATTCGTTGCAGGCTTTATCGGCACTCCTCAGATGAACTTCCTTAACGGTACTCTTGAGAAGAAGGCTGACGATGTATTCTTCTGCTTCGAAGGCAACAAGATTAAGCTTCCCGCAGAAAAGACTGCAGAAGGCGTTCTTAATGATTACATTGGCAAGGAAGTTATTGCAGGTATTCGTCCCGAGTCCCTCCATGACGAGCCCATGTACCTCTCCAGCCTTGCAGAAAGCGTAATCGAAACTGATGTTGAAGTAACCGAACTTATGGGTGCTGAAACTTACCTCTACCTCGTAGCAGGCGAGCAGAAGATGATCGCGCGTGTTGCTTCTCGCAGCCAGGCTGTTGCAGGCGACAGAATCAAGATCGCTCTCGATGCGTCCAGAATCCACATCTTTGATAAGGATACCGAGCGCGCAATCGTTCACTAATTGTTTTCGTTTCAGCCGTCCGTTTTGGACGGCTGATTTTTTTACCGCCTTGGTAAAATTCAATGAGATAAATTAAAGTTTATAGGTGTAATAATTGGCTCCCTCAGACGATGGGAGCATAGCGATGCAAAGCATCGCATTCCGCTAAAGCGGTGAGGGAGGAAAAAGTATGTGACAATGGTTCACCCCCTCCGTCGCCGTACGGCGCCACCTCCCTCGTCTGAGGGAGGCATATTCCGCATAAACTTTAGTTCACATGAGGTAATTATGACTAAACCCAAACGCGGCGATGTTGCGGCACTAATGATGCTTTTGTGGCTTGCCGTCAGCTTTTTCTTTCCTGCAAGGTGGGCCGCATTTCAAACAATAATTGCGTGCGGCGCGCCGATGGTGTTTTTTAATGCCAAAATCCGAGATAAAACTTTTGGTACGCGTGACTGTAATACAGCTGTTTACAAAAAGCACGAATATGCGCTTTTCTTTGCTTTTTGTGTGCTCGGTGCGGCACTTATCAGCGCTATTACATATATGTGTGCCAAAGCGTTTGGCACGGTGCAAGTTCAAAGCGCGCCGCGCGGCGGATTTTTATATCTTTTTGTATTTTCGTGCCTTGTTCCCGCATTTTTCGAGGAATGGATGTTGCGTGGCGGCGTGCTTGGCGCACTCAAAAATAGTGGCGGAGCGGGTGTATTTGTTACTGCAATCTTGTTTGCGCTTATGCACATGGATATCACAAAACTCCCATACGCTCTTTTTTCGGGAATTTTCATCACCGCGCTTGTGTATCTCACCGAGTGTATTTATCTTGGCATGCTTTTGCACTTTTTTAACAATCTGACATCGCTTATTTTGTCGTATCTGCCAAACGGTAATGCCGAGTATGCCGCACTTTTTGTGATTGCGGCGGCATTTTTGATATGCGCTAAATATTTTAAAGAAACAAAACTTTGCAAAGATACCGTAAAACTTTTTTACTCAGTAAAAATGGAAGAAATAAAAGAGCTCTTTACACCTTTGTTTTGGATTTTTACGGTACTTATTTTTATAATAATGATTTGGGTAATACTATGAATGACGATTTGTATTTTATGAGCGAGGCGATATCCGAGGCACGCCTTGCGGCAGAGAAAGATGAGGTTCCCGTTGGAGCCGTAATCGTTCGTGACGGAGAAATTATTGCCCGTGCACACAATTTGCGCGAAACTGCTAAAAATGCACTAATGCATGCCGAAACAATGGCGGTTGACGCTGCATGCAAAGCACTTGGCGGATGGCGACTTCCGAGATGTACGCTTTATGTAACGCTTGAGCCGTGCCCAATGTGCGCAGGCGCAATTGTAAACAGCCGCATTGAGCGCGTGGTATTCGGCGCGTATGACAGACGCGCGGGCGCATTTGGAAGTGTGCTTGACCTAAACGCATACCCGCTCAATCACAAACCGGAGATTGTCAGCGGCATAATGGAAGAAGAATGCCGCACAATGCTCCAAGAGTTTTTCAAAAAGAAAAGATAAATTATAGTTTATGCGATTAAAATTATGTTTTTGGGGCGGACATG
>JAZQWE010000358.1:0-3243 GCA_045632225.1 Eubacteriales bacterium
CGCTGCTGCAATGACCGATGCTGTAAAGGCGGAGTTCTCCGAAAACGATGTTTTGATTGTTGAAAAGCAAAATTCTCTTGGTGAGATTGAAAAAGAAAGAGAAGCACTTGCTGAACTTCATGCATCATGCGGAATTCGTGCAGATATGCTTGAAAAAGAAATCGATGAAAAGCACGCCATGGCGCAAAAACTCCGCGATGCGGCTGTTGATATTAAAGTTCGTATAAGCGTTCTTGAAAATACAATTGTTACCGATACGAGTGCAGGTAGCCAGGCAGAGGCCGAAATTTCCGAATACGAAAAAGAGGCAAAGCGAATTTCGGATGAAATTGAAGCGGCAAATAAAGAACTTGATAATTACCGTGAAAATGCAGATAAAACAGATGCACTTATAGCTACTCTTACCGATGCACTTGAAAGTGCCGAAAAAGAGAAAAATGATATTCAGGATGCAATTTCCGAAGAGCGTGTAAAGCACGATGGACTTGTTCACCGCGCCGAAGCGCTTTCGCGAATGGAAGAACTTTTTGAGGGTTATTCTTCAAGCGTGCGCTTTGTAATGCAGGCGTACAGCGAGGGAAAGATACGCGGTGGCGAGGTTTACGGACCTATTTCCAAACTTATCAGCGTTCCTGAAAAATATGTTACGGCAATTGAAACTGCATTCGGTGCGAATATTCAAAATATTGCAGTCGAAAATGAAGATGCGGCAAAAAGTGCAATTCGTCTTTTGAAAGATGCACATGCGGGCCGTGCTACATTTTATCCTTTGACTTCCGCCACAGCGCAGGATGAAACAGAGGAAATGATTCGCGCAAGAAAGTATGACGGATATATCGGACGCGCCGATTTGCTCTTTGATTTTGACCCGAAGTTTGCTGAGGTTATGAGAAGCATTCTTGGCAGAACATTGATTTTTGATACTTTGGATAATGCTTCTGTAATGGCAAGAGAACAAAAGTATCATGTAAAGGTTGTTACTCTTGACGGTCAGATTATAAACGCGGGTGGTTCTTATACGGGTGGTTCAATTCGCCGCGACAGCGGAATTCTCACACGTTCTGCAGAGATACGCACTTTGCAAACTTCTGCAGAAGAGTCTAAAAAAGAACTCAAGAAACTCGAAAGTGCATTCCAAAAGGCATTTGGTGCGCATAAGGATGCACAGACACGCCTTGCGGGTGCTACACAGCAAAAAGAAATTGTCAATACGCTTATTACTTCTGAAAAAGCGCATCTTGATACACTTGCGGCAAAACTTGCAACAAATACAAGTCTTTGCGAAAAGTTGCGTGCCGATATTGAGCGCATAAGCAATCAGAAGGCCGGCTATAACGATGAAATCAATAAGCTTAACGAGGAGCATGTTTCGATAGAAAAGCAGATTGAAGAAATCAGAGTATATCGCCTTAACAAGGATAGCGAGCGTAACGAGGCGCTTGATGAACAGCGAGAACTTGATAAGCGTATTGGCGAAACTGCTATAAAAATCGCAGAGGAGAAAAAGGATATTGAGGCGCTTGAAGCGCGTCGTGCACAACTCGGTGCAAGACTTTCCGAAATCGCGGGTGCGGTTATGAATTCAGAGGCGGCAAAAGAGATTTACACAAATGAAATCCAAGCGCTTACGGATTCCAACGAGGTATTGCGAGAAGAAGTTGCCAAAATGGTTACTCGCCTTAACATGCTTACCGAACAGCGTGGAAATGTTGAAACCGATACAACCGAGTATGAACGCAAACTGAATGAAACCCGTTTGCGTATTCGCGAGAAGAACAGTCAAAAAGAAGTAATACTTGTATCGTATAATAAAAACGAAGGTCGCCTTCGCGCGCTCCATGCCGAGCAGGATAAGGCGGCTGAAAGAATGTACGAAGAGTATGAACTCACATACGCTCTTGCGCGTGAACTCGGCTATCCTCCTCTCACTCCCGATACACGCCCCGCTGTTGCATTGGCGGCGGCTGAATATCGCAAGGAAATGAAGTCACTTGGCCCCGTTCATGTTGGTGCTATCGAGGAATATGCCGAGGTTAAGGCGAGATATGATGAAATGTCTGTTCAGATTGAGGACTTGAAAAAGTCTAAAGCCGAACTTACAAGCGTTATCAACCGCCTTGAAAACGAAATGCGCGGTCAGTTTATTGATGCATTCAATCAAATCAACAAGAACTTTTCCGAGGTGTTCAGCGCTTTGTTTGGCGGTGGCACAGCAGAACTTTCTTTGACCGAACCCGAGGATGTACTTACAAGCGGTATCGAAATTAAAGCGGCGCCTCCCGGTAAAATCATTAAGAGTCTTACTTTGCTTTCCGGCGGTGAGCAGGCATTTGTTGCAATTGCGCTTTTCTTTGCGATATTAAAAGTTAATCCTTCGCCATTCTGTATCCTCGATGAAATTGAAGCGGCGCTTGACGAGGTTAATGTTAACCGTTTTGCCGAATATGTTAAGCAGATGTCATCAAATACACAGTTTGTACTTATTACACACAGACGAGGAACGATGGAAGCGGCTGACCGTATTTACGGTGTAACAATGCCCGAACGCGGTATTTCAAAGGTACTTTCTCTTAATATCGGTGACATTGATTTTAAACTTTAGAAAGGGTTTTGGCAAATATAATGGGATTTTTTGATAAACTAAAAGCCGGACTTTCAAAAACTAAAAATGCTTTTGTAAGTCAGGTTGACAATCTTTTTAAAAGTTTTGTTAAAGTAGATGAAGAACTTTTTGAAGAGCTTGAAGAACTTTTGATTTGCTCCGATGTAGGTGTAAATGCTACCGAAGAGATTTTGGAGCGTTTGCGCGATGCTGTCAAGACAGAGCGTATTACAGACGGAAATGTTGTAAAAGAAAAACTCAAAGAAATTCTTGCAAAAATGGTTGGCGACGGAAGTGCGCTTGAACTCAATACAACTCCGTCGGTTATTTTGGTTATCGGCGTAAACGGAGTTGGCAAAACAACTTCTATCGGTAAAATTTCAGCGCAACTTAAATTGCAGGGCAAAAAAGTTGTTGTTGCGGCTGCAGATACCTTCCGCGCGGCGGCGATTGACCAACTTGCAGTATGGTGTGACCGTGCGCAAGTGGAACTAATTAAGCAGAGCGAGGGCTCTGACCCCGCGGCAGTTGTTTATGATGCGGTAAGTGCGGCGAAGAGCAGAAATGCAGATGTTTTGATTGTTGATACTGCGGGCAGACTTCATAACAAGAAAAACCTTATGGACGAACTTGCTAAAATC
>JAZQWE010000359.1:0-5331 GCA_045632225.1 Eubacteriales bacterium
TCTGTAATGCCAACCGCCGCCACTGCACCTACTTTTCCGATCGCATGGCCGAGTTCCTCAGGTGAAACCTCAAGTCCCATTGCCTCGGTTTTATAACTCTTTGCCTTGTCTGTGATGCGCTTTACGGAGTTTTCTCCCGCAAGCGAGGCATAGAGCGCAAGTTGCACCTTGCCGTCGCGCATGGCATCGCAAACTATCGGCACGCCCGAAACGATGCGCCCTGCCTTTTTGCAAAGCCCCACCATCGAAAGTGCTTTTTTTGTATCCATAATTATTCTTCCTCAATCATTGCGTTTTCAAGTGCCAAATAAACCTCATCGGGCATTGCACATTTAAACGCCGCTTCAAGTCTGTGCGCTTTTACCGCCTTTTTAAGGCAGGCAATATTTTTACAAATATATGCGCCTCGTCCGCCTGCGCGTGATGTTTTATCAAGGAAAATTTCACCCGTGGGAGCCTTTACAACTCTCCAAAGGTCACCTTTCGCAAAATGCTCGTTGCATCCGATGCATTTTCTTTCGGGAATCTTTTTTATCTTTTCCACTTTTACGCCTTAATGTCAATTCTAAAGCCGGTAAGACGAGCCGCAAGGCGGGCATTCTGTCCTTCCTTGCCGATTGCAAGCGAAAGCTGATCGGGGTAAACTGTTACTCTCGCGCTACGCTCACCGTCGATTTCAACCGACTGTACCTCTGCGGGAGAAAGTGCCTCGCGAATGAACTCTGCCATATCGTCGCTGTACTTTACAATATCAATCTTTTCGCCGCGGAGTTCGTCAATGATGTTGCCGATACGCGCACCGCGGTTACCGATACATGCGCCGATGGGGTCAACATTTTCATCTCTGGACTCTACAGCAATCTTTGTACGGCTGCCTGCTTCGCGTGCAATGGACTTTACAAGCACGGTGCCGTCTGCAATTTCGGGAATTTCAAGTTCAAACATGCGCTTTACAAGTCCTGCATGACGGCGGGAAAGGGTAACGATATGTCCCTTTGCCTCATGGTTAACCTCGGTGATATAAACCTTGATGCGGTCGCCAACATAGAAGGTTTCGCCGGGAATCTGCTCTGCGGCGATAAGGGTTGCATTGGATGTACCGGTATCAACCACAACATTGCCGCTTACTTCGTCAACCTTGATAACGGTTGCGGTAACGATCTCTTCTCTCTTGGACTCATATTCCTTTGTAATATTTGCTCTCTCTGCCTCACGGATACCCTGAACGATAACCTGCTTTGCAGTGAGTGCCGCAAGTCTGCGGAGGTTCTTTGTCTTGATTTCAATCTCGCAGATGCCGCCGAGCTTGTAACGCTTGTTGTGCTCCTTTGCATCGTCAAGAGAAATCTGAAGGTCGCTGTCCTCTACGGTTTCAACGATTTCAAGCTGCTGGAACATTCTAACTGTCTTTTTAACAGAGTCGATAGCAACACGAACATTGGAGTTGCCGTTTCTGTCGCGCTTGTACGCGCTAATGAGAGCCGCCTCTACCTTTTCAAGCATGTACTCCTTGGAAATACCTTTTTCCTGCTCGATAAGGTCAAGCGCATCAAAAAATTCAGAATTCATTTTTCTACCAAAGCCTTTCTTAAAACTATCTTAAAAATCGAATACCGTAGTCATTCGAGATATTTTTTTGTGTTCTATTTCATAAGTATTCTCGCCGACGGTAATAGTTACAACACCGTTCTCAATTCCGCCGAGAATGCCGCGGAGCGACTTTTTGCCATCAATCGCCGCAAAAAGTTTAGCCTCAACCTCTTCACCCGCAAAAGCCTCAATATGCTCCTCGGTACGAAGCACACGCTCAATTCCCGGAGAAGAAACTTCAAGGTGATAAGAGTTTTCAATCGGGTCATGCTCATCAATAACGGGGTCGATAGCGCGATGAACAACCTCGCAGTCGTCAATGGTAATACCGTCCTCGCTGTCAATGGTAATGCGAAGATACCACTCACTACCCTCTTTTACATACTCAACATCCCAAAGATAGTAGCCGAGCCCGTTTACAACGGGGAGCAAAAAATCAAATACTGTCTGTGCGATATTCTTATTACTTGGCATAACAACAAAGAAAGAGTGGCAAGCCACTCTTTTTTCTCCTTTATCCTTTTACAAGCGTAGTTTAACATATATAATGAAAGAAATCAAGTGTTTTTTGAAATTTTTTATAACATGTATAAAACTGCTTTTGTCACCGCGCACCTTTTTAGTCAAATTTAATGCGGCACGCATACACGCGGCAATTTTACTATTGCAATCTCCTTTGCAAAGCGGTATAATAATAAGAGTTTTTAAGTAACATCCTACGGATAGCCGCTTGGATGTTTTATTTAACGAAAGGAGGCTTATGTATGGAAAATGTATCGATTTTTTCGCTGTACTCGGGCTCAAAGGGCAATTGCACCTATATCCGCGTAGATCAGGACGAGATCTTGATTGACGCTGGTCGCTCGCTCCGCGCCCTGACAACTTCGCTTGCAAGCATTGGCGGCGACATTTCGCGTATAAAGGCTATTTTCATCACGCATGAGCACTCCGACCATGTAAGCGCGCTTGAAATGCTTTCAAAAAAATTCCACATTCCGATACATATTACCGAGGACTCCTCAAAAAAGATTCTCGCCACCACTTCGTTTGTAAAAAACAATATTGTGTGCCACCCACCCGTATTTACCGAACAAATAGGCGCTCTCACTGTGCGCTCCTTCCCCACCCCGCATGACAGCGACATGAGTGTTGGGTACACAATTGAACTTCCAAACGGCAAAAAAATCGGATATGCCACAGATATTGGATGCATCACAAGCACCGTCCGCGAAAACCTCCTCGGATCTTCGGCGGTTGTAATCGAGTCAAATCACGATGTCAAAATGCTTGAAAACGGCCCCTATCCCGCATGGCTGAAAATGCGAATCGGCTCTAAAAGCGGACATCTTTCGAACGCGGATTGCGCCGCATTTTTACCCGAACTTATACAAAGCGGAACCAAAAACATCATGCTTGCCCATCTTTCCGAGGAAAACAACGCGCCCGATGTTGCGCTTGAATGTGCAAAATGCGCTTGCTGTGAGGGATTAAACCTTTGCGTGGCACGCGAGGGCGAACCGACGAGGTTGATTTAAACATGTTTAAAATTACAATTATTTCCGTAGGCTCGATGAAGGAAAAATACTTTGCCGAGGCTATTAAAGAATACGAAAAGCGCATTTCTGCCTATGCAGAAGTGCGTGATATAAACTTAAAGGAAGAAAACCTTGATAATTTGCGAGATGGCGACATTGCACTCGCGCTTGAAAAAGAAGGCAAGGCGATTTTGGACGCCATGCCGCAACGCGCATACAAAGTTGCAATGTGTGTCGAGGGCAAAGCTCTTTCAAGCGAAAAACTTGCCGAACTTGTATCATCGGCAAAGGACACCCAAGGTGAAATTTGCTTTATCATCGGCTCAAGCCACGGGCTTTCGCCAAAGGTAAAGGCGGCATGCGACTACCGACTTTCGGTATCGGCGCTCACCTTTCCGCACAGACTCATGCGCGTAATTTTAACCGAAGCAATTTACAGAGCCCTCTCCATTGCAAACGGGGGCAAATATCATAAATAAGGAGGTTAACCCATGATTCATAAAACAAAAGTCGGCGTTATCGGCGCGGGACATGCGGGTATCGAAGCCGCACTTGCATGTGCAAGGCTTGGACTTGACACAGTGCTTTTTACAATAAATCTTGACGCTGTGGCAAACCTCCCGTGTAACCCGTCAATTGGCGGTACGGGCAAGGGACACCTTGTTTTTGAGATCGATGCACTCGGCGGCGAAATGGGCAAGGCGGCTGACAAAGTCACCCTCCAAAGCCGCACGCTTAACCTTGGCAAGGGTGCGGCGGTTCACTCAAAGCGAATTCAGGCTGACCGCACAAAATACCGCGCAATTATGAAGCAAACGCTTGAAAATACAGACAACCTCCGCCTTATCCAAAGCGAAGTTGTAAAAATTGAAACTGTAGAAGTTGGTGGCGTAAAGAAAATCACCGCGCTTATCACCTCCCTTGGCGAAAAGTGGGAGGTTGATGCGGCAATAATCTGCACGGGCACATACCTTTCAAGTGAGATTTTTGTCGGCGATATTTCCCACAAAAGCGGCCCCGACGGACTTATGGGCGCAGAGGGGCTTTCCGACTCGCTCCGCGAAAATGGCGTAACACTCATGCGCTTTAAAACGGGTACGCCCGCAAGAGTAAAGCGTGCAACTATTGACCTTTCCCGCCTCGAAGTGCAACCGGGTGAGGATGAAATCACCCCCTACTCTGTAGAAACCGATGTGCACGAATTTGACAACTTGGCACAGATTCCGTGCCACATTGTATACACCAATCAAAAAACACATGATATTATAAAGTCCAATATCACTCGTAGCGCAATGTACTCGGGCAAAATTCACGGCACGGGCCCGCGCTACTGTCCCTCAATCGAGGACAAGCTCACCCGCTTTGCCGACAAAGAGCGCCATCAGCTTCTTGTTGAGCCTATGGGCGAGGGCACCGAGGAAATGTATATCCAAGGATTTTCAACATCCCTGCCAACCGATGTGCAGTATGAAATGCTCCGCTCGCTTGAGGGCTTTGAAAATGCAGAAATTATGCGCTATGCCTATGCGATTGAATATGACTGTGTTGACCCTACCGAACTTTACCCCACTTTGGAGTTTAAAAACATTTCGGGACTTTACGGTGCGGGACAGTTTAACGGTTCATCGGGTTATGAAGAAGCGGCGGCACAGGGACTTGTTGCAGGTATAAATGCTGCACTTAAGATTCAGGGCAAAGAGCCACTTATACTTTCCCGTGCATCTTCTTATATTGGCACACTTATTGATGACCTTGTAACAAAGGGATGTATGGACCCATATAGAATGATGACTTCTCGCAGTGAGTACAGACTTTTGTTAAGACAGGATAATGCAGACGAAAGACTTATGCCAACGGGTTATGAAATTGGACTTGTAAGCGAAGAAACTTATTCTGACTTTTTAGAGAGAAAAGCATTGAAAGAGGCAGAAATCGAAAGGGTTAATAATACCTTTATTGCGCCGAATGATGAACTTAATAAAGTTTTAGAGGAAAGTGGAACTGCTGTAATGACTACGGGTATGCGACTTTCTGACCTTATTAAAAGACCGCAATTATCTTATGATATATTGGCTCCTTTTGATAAGGAAAGACCTGAACTTCCCAAGAGTGTCAGGGAAAAGGTTGAGGTTGAAATTAAATATGAGGGATATATTTCACGTCAGCAGGCTCAGGTTAATGAGATGTAAGTCGGAGGCCAAGCGGT